>CAZUJI010000007.1:0-6896 GCA_964620235.1 uncultured Eubacteriales bacterium | reverse complement strand
ACCGGCCATATGATTTTGGTGGACGAATTTATGAAATTGAATGTTCGTGACGAGTTTATGGACATTTTTTTGGTGGTCATTCAGCTGGGCGCCATTTTGGCGGTGGTGCTGCTGTTTTGGAGCAAGCTGTGGCCCTTTCATAAAAAAAGCACCCCGAGCGTGCCGCTGTTTCAAGAAAAGGGCGCTTGCCTTGGTGCAAAAAAATGGGTCAACCGCTACGTGCAGGGCGATAAGCTTTTGCTTTGGGTTAAAATTTTAATTGCCAGCATCCCCGCAGCAATCATTGGCCTGGCCTTTGACGACCAGATTGACGCGATGCTCACCGGCGATATGCGGGCCTTTGTGGTGGCCGCCGCATTGATCGTTTACGGTATTTTGTTTATTGTGATTGAGAATTTAAAGAAAAAGGGCGATTTAACCGACCTTAACAAGCTGCCCTACAAAACGGCGCTGTACATTGGCTTAATTCAGTGCCTGTCCTTGGTGCCGGGCACCTCGCGCAGCGGCTCTACCATTTTGGGTGCCTCGCTGTTGGGGGCCTCGCGCACGGTGGCGGCCGAGTTCTCTTTCTTTTTGGGTATACCCGCCATGTTTGGTGCCAGCGCCATAAAGCTGCTTAAGTTTTTTATGGACGGCTACGCCTTTACAAGCCAGGAGCTGCTGATTTTGTTGGTGGGCTGCGCGGTTAGCTTTTTGGTGTCGGTTTTGGCCATTAAGCTTTTGGTATCTTACATTAAAAAGCACGACTTTAAGGCCTTTGGCTACTACCGCATTGCGCTGGGTCTGGTGGTTATTGCTTATTTTCTGTTGATAAGGTAAAAACCGTCTTGCAAATTTCGCAGGATGTGATACAATAAAATAAAAGATAAAATAAAGGAGAAATCAATTATGTCTAAACCCGTATTAGTAGAAATTTCTGCACGTCACTTACACGTCAGCCAAGAGCATTTAGAGATCTTGTTTGGCAAGGGCCACGAGCTGACCCATAAAAAAGACCTCTCTCAGCCCGGCCAATACGCTTGTGAAGAGCGCGTTACCGTGGTTGGCCCCAAAAAAGAGCTGACCGGCGTTTCTATTTTAGGCCCCGTTCGTCCTGCCACCCAGGTAGAGATTTCGGCTACCGATGCCCGTTCTATCGGCATTGCCGCCCCCGTGCGTGAGTCGGGCGACGTTGCAGGCTCGGGCGCTTGCAAGCTGGTTGGCCCCTGCGGCGAGGTTGAAATCAGCGAGGGCGTTATCGTTGCCAAGCGTCATATTCATATGACTCCCGACGATGCTGCCAAGTACGAGCTGACCGACAATCAGGTGGTTAACGTTGAGGTTAAATCCAACGGCCGCAGCCTGGTATTTGGCGACGTTGTAGTTCGCGTTAGCCCCAAATTTGCCCTGGCTATGCATATCGATACCGACGAGGGCAACGCTGCAATGGTAGCCCCCGGCACTATGGGTGACATTCTTGCCTAATTCTATTGGCCTGTATCTACATATCCCCTTCTGCAAAAGTAAATGCACCTATTGCGATTTTTACTCCTTTGCGGCGGGGGAGCATATAAAAGAGCAGTACACAGCCGCACTTTGCCGAGCCATCGGCGAGGTGCGGTTTTCTGCCGTGGCAGATACGGTGTATATTGGCGGCGGTACCCCCACAATGCTGTCGGCTGAGCAGCTGTGCCGCATTTTAGATGCGGTTGCAGCCACCTACGGCAGGGCAAAGGAGTGCACTATAGAGGCCAACCCCGCCGACGATTTAGCTCAAACCTTTGCCGCGGTGGCAAAAAAGGGGGTCAATCGGGTGTCGCTGGGGGTGCAGTCGGCAGTAACGGCCGAGCT
Organism: uncultured Eubacteriales bacterium; assembly: GCA_964620235.1. Classification (GTDB taxonomy): domain Bacteria; phylum Bacillota; class Clostridia; order Oscillospirales; family Acutalibacteraceae; genus CAZUJI01. The sequence continues at coordinate 5,066 of CAZUJI010000007.1, read as the reverse complement.
GCAGGTGCTGGGTCGCCGCTACAGCAACGGGGACGTTATAAAAACGGTGCAGGCCGCCCGAGGGGCGGGGATAAACAATATTTCGCTGGATATTATGCTGGGTCTGCCGGGGCAAACGGTAGACAGCTTAAATACCACCATAGATTTTTGTCTGGCGCAAAACCCCACCCATATTTCGGCCTATATGCTTAAATTTGAGCCGGGTACCCCCTTGGGGCAAATGCCCACAGAGCAGCTACGCCTGCCCGAGGAGGACGCGGTGGCCGAGCTGTACCTGCACACCGTAGAGCGGCTGCAAAGGGCGGGGCTGCAGCAGTATGAGATTTCGAACTTTGCCCGGCCCGGATTTGAAAGCCGCCACAATCTAAAATATTGGCTGGGGCAGGACTATTTAGGCTTAGGCCCTGCGGCCCACTCTTGCATTGACGGCAAACGGTTTTATTACCCGCGGGAGATAGACGCCTTTTTGACGGGGAACCGGCCTGTGGCCGACCAAGCCGCCCCGCCTATAGAGGAGTATATTATGCTGCGGCTGCGGCTGCGCGAGGGTGTTGCCTTTGCCGACTATCACGCCCGCTTTGGCACCGATTTACGGCAGACCAAGGGCGCGGTTTTGCGGCAGCTGGCTGCAGCCGGCCTCGCCACGGTGACCGATAGCCGCTTCAGCCTGACACCGGCAGGCTTTTTGGTGTCTAACGCCGTTATTTTAAAAATTTTAGAGTAAACGGCCTGTCTTTTTCAAATGGTTTTATTTGCTCCGAGTCCGCACAAAAGGTGTGGGCTCTTTTTTTATAAAAATTGTCAATTTATTCTTGCAATGTATCAAAGGGTGTGCTATAATCAACATATTAAATACTAATTTTAAAAAAAGTTGACGAAAATTGGTTATTTTAAACAAAAAAGCGGGTACGGGCCCGTTATAAACCCGAATTCTACCTCGAGGTGTTCCCTATGAAAGAGTACAAAGCAGACAAAATTAAAAACATTGCCTTTATTGGCCACGGTTCTTCGGGTAAAACCACCCTGGCCGATGCCTGGCTTCGTGTTTGCGGTCAAACCGAGCGTATCGGCACCATTGCCGACGCCACCACCCAGATGGACTTTGACCCGGAGGAGAAAAAGCGCAAGACCTCTATTTCTACCGCGGTGTACCAGTTTGAAGATAAAGACCAAAAAATCAATTTAATCGACGCCCCCGGTCTGTTCGACTTTGCCGGCGGCATTAGCGAGGCGTTAACCGCCGCCGATTCGGCCTTGGTGGTGCTGTCGGGTAAATCGGGCCTTTCGGTTGGCGCAAAATTGGGTTATGCCCAGGCCAAAAAGCAGGGGCTGCCGGTTGCCTTCTTTATTGGTAAATTAAACTCTACCCACGCTTATTTTTATCGCGTGCTTTCTACCCTTACGGCCAACTACGGCGCCGTCATCTGCCCGGTGGTCGTGCCCTATTTAGAGGGTGAAACTGTGGTTTCGTTTGTAGACTTGATTGAAAATAAGGCCTACGCCTTTGACGGCGTAACCGCCAAACCTGCCGACCTGCCCCAAAGCGAAGAAATTGCCAATATGCGCAGCATTTTGTTAGAGGCTGTGGCATCCGTGGACGAAGAGCTAATGGAAAAATACTTTGGCGGCGAAGAGTTCACCTCTGACGAAATTTTAACCGCCTTGGCCGCCGGTATGGCCAGCGGCGACATTTGCCCCGTGTTTGGCGGTATCAACCAAACCGGTGAGGGCGTTAGCCTGATGGCCGATATTTTGGCCAAAATCGCGCCGTCGGCTGCAGGGCACACCTACCTCTCGGCCGAGGGCGAGGCCATTGAATGTGACGAAAACGGCCCCGCCGCCGCCGTGGTATTTAAAACCATTGCCGACCCGTTCGTGGGTAAGCTGTCTTACTTTAAGGTGGTTCGCGGCAAAATCGCCGCCGACGCCAAGCTGTTAAATGCCCGCACCGGCGCTGAGGAGCGTATTGGTAAGGTAATGTGGGTGCGCGGCGGCAAGCAAGAGGATGCCGGCGTGGTTTACGCAGGCGACATTGGCTCGGTTGCCAAATTGGGCAGTGTTCAAACCGGCGACACGTTACATACCCCCAGCAACCCCGTAGCGGTTGAAACTGCACCCTTCCCGGCGCCCTGCCTGTCTATGGCCGTTAAACCCAAGAACAAGGGCGACGAAGAAAAAATCGCCTTAGGTCTCAACCGCTTAAAGGAAGAAGACCCCACCATCGCCTTTACCACCAATAACGAGACCAAAGAGCAAATCCTCTCGGGCTTGGGCGAGCAGCACTTAGACGTGGTTGCCTCTAAATTAAAGAATAAATTCGGTGTAGACGTTCTTTTGGCCACCCCCAAGGTGCCCTACCGCGAGACCATTCGCAAAACCGTTAAGGTGCAGGGTCGCCATAAAAAGCAATCGGGCGGTCACGGTCAGTTTGGTGACGTTTGGATTGAGTTCTCCCCCTGCGATGAGGATACCTTGGTATTTGAAGAAAAGGTATTCGGCGGTGCCGTACCTAAGAACTTCTTCCCCGCGGTAGAAAAGGGCCTGCGCGACAGCGCCCAAAAGGGTGTATTGGCCGGCTACCCCGTGGTGGGCTTAAAGGCCACCCTGGTAGATGGCTCTTACCACCCGGTAGACTCCTCTGAAATGTCCTTTAAAATGGCTGCCAACCTGGCCTACAAGGCAGGTATGCCCCAGGCGGCACCCGTATTGTTAGAGCCCATTGGCTCGCTGAACGTAATTGTGCCCGACGACACAATGGGTGACGTAATCGGCGACATTAACAAGCGCCGCGGCCGCGTGCTGGGTATGAACCCCGCCGGCGACCGTATGCAAGAAATCGTGGCCGAGGTACCTATGTCCGAAATGGCCGATTTCTCCACCGCTATGCGCTCTATCGCTCAAGGCTTAGCCACCTTTACCTTTGTGTTTGAGCGGTATGAAGAGGCCCCGGTTATGGTGGCCAACAAGGTCATTGCCGAAGCCGGCGCCGCAGAATAATTTTAGAAACCACAATGGCGAAAGCGTGTGAGAAGGCTCCCTCCGGGAGGGAGCTGGCGCCATAGGCGACTGAGGGAGAGTGCGTATGACGGATGCTTGATCTATTATGAATTTACGCAGGCTCCTTCCGTCTTTTTGCTTCGCAAAAATCCACCTTCCTCCGAGAGGAAGGCGACTTGTAACCCAAAATAACCAAAAACATAAAAAACCACCGTGCGACTGCACGGTGGTTTTCACTTATTCTCTTTTTCTTTTATTCTTACCTATTACTGCAGCGGAGATTTGCGGATAAACAGCACGCCTAAGGTGCCGGGGCCGCAGTGGGTAGATACGGTACACCCTGCGCGGGTAACCAGTACCTCTTTAAAGGGGGCTAAGGATTTCACCTTTTCTACCACAGCGTCAATGATTTTTTGGTCGCACCCCGAGTGGGTAACAAACACGCGGTCAAACTGCACGTCTTCAATATTATCTAAGCGGGCAGCGGCGTACTCCTGCAAAACGTCAAGCATACGGCCGCGGTATTTTTTGCCCACGCCCATAGCGCCGCTTTTAACCTCAATGCAGGGCTTTAATTTTAACAGGTTGGCGCCCAAGGCTGCCAAAGCGGTGCAGCGGCCGCCCTTGTGTAAAAACTCTAAGGTGTCTACCACAAAAGAGGCGTCTACCATCGGCCGCAGGTCGTTAATCTGGGCAACGATTTCTTCGGCAGGCAGGCCTTGCTTTACCAAATCGCAGGCTTTAAGCACCAAAAGGCCGGTGCCGGTAGAAAGGTTTTGGCTGTCGATCACGTAAACGCCCTCTAACTCCTCAGCGGCCATACGGGCGTTGTTGTGGGTAACCGATAAAGAGGAGCTGATGTTAAAGTGGATAATCTCGGCGTCCTCTTTTTCTTGAATCGCGGTGAAAAAGTCTAAATAGTCGGGCATACTGGCGGCGGCGGTTTTGGGCAGCCGTTTGGTTTGCTCTACAAAGGCGTAAATCTCGTCGGGGGTAATGTCTACGCCGTCGCGGTATTGCGCCTCGTCTAAGGTAGAGTACAGAGGCACCACCCGCACGTCGTATTGGGCGTAAAGCTCGGGGCTTAAGTCTGCGGTACTGTCGCAAGTAATTATAATATTTTTAGCCATAAAAATACTCCTATATTCAAAAAAATAAAAAGCATAAATTTGCGCTTTACATTATAGCATCTTTTTTATGTATACACAAGTGTAAAATTTTTTCGTAAAAGAGAGAAAAAAGTCTTTTTTTACATAGAGATATTTGGTATACTAATGTGTAGAACATTTTTTGGAGATGAAATTATGCGTAGAACGAAAAAGAAAAACGGTAATCAAAAGGTACTGATTTTATTGATTGCCACCATTTTGGTATGCGCCACCTTAATTACCGCCATATTAGCAATGGCCCTTGGAAGGGACAAGCCCGACGACAACGGGGACTTTTACACCTCTACCCCCACCTCGGCGGCAGCGTCCTCCTCTGAGGTAAGCAGCGAGCTTTCGTCTGCCCCCAGCAGCAAGCTTTCGTCGGAGCCCAGTAGTACGCCCGTTTCTATGCCAAATAGCGTAAACGCTATGACGGTCGACGATCTGCCACAGCCCACAGATTTACCCGATCCTTTGCCCGTGCCGGACAAAGTCTGTTATCTGACCTTTGACGACGGCCCTTCTCAGAATACCTTAAAAATTTTAGATATTTTAGACCGGTACGATGCCAAGGCCACCTTCTTTGTGGTGGGCACTATGTTAAACAGCTCCACCGGGCAAGATACTCTTAAAAAGACCTACCAAAAGGGTCACTCCATTGGCCTGCACGCCAACGAGCATACCTACAGCAAAATTTATGCCAGCAAAAATGCCTTTTATGCCGATCTCTCGGCCATTAGCAACAAGGTGTACAATATTATCGGTATTCATCCGGCCATTACCCGCTTCCCCGGCGGCAGCAGCAACACCGTCAGCTGCAGCCACGACAAGGGCATTAAAATTATGAGCCAGCTGACTAAGGAGCTACCCGAAAAGGGCTACCAGTACAAGGTGTACCACCCCTCCCCCCTGATGGTGGTG
>CAZUJI010000006.1:4191-16717 GCA_964620235.1 uncultured Eubacteriales bacterium | reverse complement strand
ACGTGCACGCCGTGCTCTAAGGCGTAAATGGTGGGCTGGGCGTGCTGGCAGTTGGAGGGGCAGATAGAAACCGCCTCTACGTCGCCTGCATCAATCAGCTCTTTGTGGGAGGGGTAAAATTTACAACCCTCTATACCAAACTTTTTGGCAAAGGCCTCGGCCTTGCCGGGCACGATATCGGCCAAGGCTACAACCTCTACGTCGGCCATTTTCAGGTATTGCTGAATGTGTGCCTCGGCAATCCAGCCGGTGCCAATGATACCAACTTTAACCTTACGAGAAGTATCTACGGCTTTGGCTTCTTCAAAATTACCGTCAAATCTGTCTAATACGTTATCTGCCATTGTTGTTACCCTCTCTTTACAGTGTTTTTAAATAGTTAATACTCAATTCGGCGCACTCCATAGGAGTCTTTTCCATACTGGGGCGGTCTTGCTCTACAATCAGCCACCAGGCGCCTGCCTCTACCGAAGCCGCAATAATAGCGGGAACGTCTTGCACGCCGTAGCCCACGGGGCGCAGCTCAAACTCTTGCTGTGTGGCTGCCTTTTTCTCGGCATCGTCCTTTACGCCGATCAAAGCGTACATATTATCGTTCTTTTGGCCGACAAAATCTTTGATATGTACGGTATACGCGCGGCCTGCATATTGCAGCACGTATTCCGACGGGTTTACGCCGCCTACGTTGGCCCAGCAGGTGTCTACCTGGGTTTGCAATACGTCAGCCGTTACCTCTTGGTACAACACGTCTAAAACGTATTGATCGCCGATTTTTTGAAACTCAAAATCGTGGTTGTGGTAGCCCAAAAGCATACCCTGCGCTTTGCACGCTTCACCGATTTTTTTGGTGCCTTTTATAAATTGGTCAAAATTGCCCGATTCGGGGCGCAGATCTTTGGGCATAGAGGGGATAACCACCTGCTTAGCACCCAGGGCCTTGTAGCCGGCAATCAGCTCTTGGCCGTTGTTTAATAAATCATTAAAGGGTACGTGGGCCGAAACCACCTGCAGCCCCACTTCTTTACACCAGGCGTCTACCTGCGCAAAGCTGTTGCCGTGCAGACCGGCAAACTCCACACCGTCGTACCCCATGGCCTTAACGGCCTTCAGGGTGCCCAAAAAATCGGCGGCCAATGCGTCACGCACGGAGTATAATTGTAATGCAACGGGTAATTTTTTCATAAATATGCCTCCTATTAGCCAAAAATTGGTTTTTACACTTGCATTTTAACCTTTAATACCCTATAATACAAGTCAGAAACACAAAAAAATAGGACAAATATTGTACAATTTAAAAAATGAACAATTTTTTATGTTTTTTGTGCAAAAACGCATATTTTTTTATTTTACGTGTGGTATGATTAAGAGAGGGTAAAGAATGTATTTTATTTTAGAGAATAAGCCCAAGCCGTTTTATGCCGGAAAGGTAGACCGTCGTCTATCGCCCACGCCCCACCTGCACAACCATATAGAGCTGGTGCTGGTGCACGAGCACGGCCGAGTGCTATGCTATGCCGACGACCAAGAGGTGCTGCTGCAGCCCGGGGATTTATTTATTGCGTTCCCAAATCAAATTCATTATTACATAAACCAAACCCCAACGGTAGCCCACAGCATTTTGATTTTATCGCCCGAGATGTGCCCCGAGTTTCATACCCTGTTTAAAACCAAGCTCCCCCGCACACCCATTTTAAAGCAGGCAATACAAAATCCCCGTATTGTCAGTACTTTGCAAACTCTGGTGGAGTGCGACGCCGCCCCCGACGAGTATACCGCCCCTTTGGTCCGTGGCAGTGCTTTGGTTTTGCTTAGCGAGATTTTTAAAGGGTTGGCGTTAGACGACTACACCTCGGTCGGGTCGGATTACACCAAAGATATTATCCAGTACTGCTACCAGAATTACGACGGCGATATTTCGCTGCAATCCATAGCCGACGCGTTGCACATCAGCCGCTACTATATCTCTAACCTATTTAACCGACGGCTGCACATTGGGTTTAACGATTATATTAACAGCCTGCGCATCGGCAAGGCCTGCGAGCTGTTAAAAACGGGGCATCTTTCGATTACCGAGATTGCCTACGCGGTGGGGTACAACTCCACCCGCAGCTTTAACCGCTGTTTTGCCGCCATAAAGGGGGTTACCCCCAAGGCCTACCGCGCCCGCAAGTCAGAAAAAGCAGGCCAAAAATGATTTTGTTTTTGGAGGAATAAAAATGCTACCGCAAGAGAAAAATTATTTTTTGAAAAAAGGAGAAAAATGATGAAAACCATTGCCAGCTTTACCGTTGACCATTTACAATTAGACCCGGGGATTTACGTATCGCGCAAGGACAGGTGCGAAAACTGCGTTGTTACCACCTTTGATTTGCGGCTTACCGCCCCCAATCGCGAGCCGGTGTTAGACACCCCCGCTTTGCACACCATAGAGCATTTGGGCGCCACCTTTTTGCGCAACAGCGCCCAAAAAGACAGTATCGTCTATTTTGGGCCTATGGGCTGCCGTACCGGGTGTTACCTTTTAATGTTTGGCGACCTGACCGCCGCGCAGGTTTTGCCCCTGATATTAGAAATGTGCGATTTTATACTACAGTTTACGGGGGAAATTCCCGGCGCGCGGCCCGAGCAATGCGGCAACTGGCAGGAGCAGAATTTAGATATGGCTAAGTTTTATATTGCCAAATACAAGGCCGCATTACAGCGCAATCCCGGCTTAGAATACAAATCTTAAAAAAAGGCTTGCAATTTACGACAGGATGTGCTATACTTCCATCTGTTAATTGAATAAAGTTGTGTGATGCCATCGGAATTGCTCTGCAAAACCGGTAGCGGACAGTACTCTGGAGAAGCTTGTTTAAATACAAGTGCCGAAGGTGCAAGGGCCGTAAAGGCCTGAAACTCTCAGGCAAAAGGACAGATGTTACACCCCACAAGGGTCTTGTTTCTTTGCTTTTCAGAGTTGCTTTTACCGGCAACTCTTTTTTATTTTCAGAGGAGGTTTTCTTATGGACAAATTTTTAGACAGTCTGCTGAATATTGTTAATACCATCAACAGTTACACTGCAGACTACATTCTTGTGTTCTTACTGGTTGGAACCGGCGTGTTCTTCACCTTTAGAACCAAGTTTGTACAGGTTCGCTGTTTTGGCGAAGGTATGAAAAAAGTTTTCGGCAAAATTTCTTTGCGCGGCGGTAAGCAAGAGGGCGGCCTTTCGTCCTTCCAGGCTTTGGCCACTGCCATTGCCGCACAGGTAGGTACCGGTAATATCGTAGGTGCCTGCGGCGCCATCCTTATTGGCGGCCCCGGCGCTATCTTTTGGATGTGGGTCATTGCATTCTTTGGTATGGCTACCATTTATGCCGAGGCAACTCTGGCACAAAAGACTCGCCAGATCGACGAGAACGGCAACGTAGCCGGCGGCCCGGTATACTACATAAAACAAGCCTTTACCGGCAAATTCGGTAAATTCTTGTCGGGCTTCTTTGCTGTAGCTACCGTTCTGGCCCTGGGCTTTATGGGCAGTATGGTACAGTCCAATTCCATTGGCGAGACTGTAAACACCGCTACCGGTATTGCCCCCTGGATCGTTGGTGTTTTCGTAGCTTTAATTGCAGCGGCCATCTTCTTAGGCGGTGTTAACCGTATTGCGGCCTTTGCCGAAAAAATGGTTCCGGCGATGGCTTTGCTGTACATCGTAGGCGGTTTAGTTATTTTGGGTATGCGGTATCAGTATGTGCCCGAAACCTTAGGTATGATCTTTAAGTACGCCTTTGTTCCCCAAGCCATTATCGGCGGTAGCATTGGTGCGGCCTTAAAATCGGCCATTACTCAAGGCGCCAAGCGCGGCCTGTTCTCTAACGAAGCAGGTATGGGTTCTACCCCCCACGCCCACGCCCTTGCCAAGGTAGACACACCCCACGACCAGGGCGTCGTTGCTATGATCGGTGTGTTTATTGACACCTTCATCGTTCTGACGATGACCGCTTTGATCGTTATCTCCTGTCTGTACGCCGGCAACGGCCCCTTGGCCACCATGGGCTCTGCTGAGAGTTTGGGTATTGCCAACACCAATATGGTACAAAAATCCGTAGAGCTGGTATTTACCAATTTGATGGGCGCCGACGTTGCCGCACAAGTTGGTGCGATTTTCGTAGCCGTTTGCTTGTTTTTCTTTGCATTTACCACCATCATCGGTTGGAACTTGTTCGGTAAGATCAACTTCCAATATTTGTTTGGTAAAAAGGCTGTGTTTATCTACTCCATCGTTTCGGTTCTCTTTATCTTCTTTGGCTCCTGCTTAAAGAGCGATCTGGTATGGGCTTTGACCGACTTCTTTAACTACTTAATGGTTATTCCCAACGTTATCTCCTTGATTGCTTTAAACAAACTGGTAAAAGATGAAGCCAGGAGCAAACGCATTAAATAGAAACAGATACACATCATAAAAGCCGTCTATGAAAGCATAGACGGCTTTTATTTTTTTACTGTAATCGGCGCGCGTACTTTACAAATACCGCATCAGCAGCTCGCAGGCCAGCACGCCCACGCAGGAGCATACCGCAACGGTGGTCAGGCTTTTTTCAAAATAAGCCAGCACCAGCGCTACCGCAAGCCCCACCGAGGCCGAGGCCACGCTGCCGGTGGCGTAAAATATAGCAGGCACCGTCATTACGCTGAGCACCGCGTAGGGTATGTAATGCAAAAACGAGAGTATAAACCGATTTTGAATTTGTTTTTTTACCAGCACCAAGGGCAGCATACGTACCAGGTAGGTTACCCCGGCCATTACCAATAGGTATATCCAAAACTTATGCATCTGCAGCTTCCTCCTTTACGGGGGCAAGCACCGCCATTAAAACGCTGGCGGCCACTGCGCAAATAATAATCACAAACCCTTGCGGCACAGCCTGCAGCAGGGGAATATACCGAAAGGCGCAGCTGAGCGCCACCGCCACCAGCACACACACCACCAAGGGGCGGCTACGCTTCATAGGGGGCACCACAATGGCCACAAACATACCGTAAATGGCCACGCCCAAGGCCGAAATTACCACCGCGGGAAAAATATTCCCCGCTGCGGCGCCCAACAGCGTGCCCAAGCTCCAGCCCACGTAGGGGGTTAAAATTAAGCCGTACAAATACCTACGGCCTACCCTACCCTTTTGGCCGCTGGATACGGCAAACACCTCGTCGGTATTGACGAAGGCGACCAAAAAACGGTCGAGCATACCCACGCTTTTGCCCAGCTTTTGTGAAAGGGACACGCTCATTAAAGCGTAGCGTAAATTGATAATCAGCTGGGTTACCGCCAGCTCGATTAAGGTACCGCCGCCGGTAATAATGGGCACCGCCGCCAGCTGACCCGCCGAGGTAACGTTGGTCATAGAAATGAGCACCGACTCGGCAGCCGTTAAGCCGTTGGCCACGGCAAAAATGCCAAAAGCAAAGGCCACCGAGAGGTAACCAAGACAGATGGGAAACCCATCTATGATTCCTTTTTTAAAACTGTTTATCTCATTCATAGCACACTAAATATAAAGCAGCAATGCCGCAACGGGCATAGTAATAATGGCAGACAACGTACTTAAAGCCACCAGTTTACCGGCGTAGCCCGAATCGGCGCCGTATAATTCGGCAAACATCGTGGTGGCTGCCGCTGCAGGCGTAGACGAAAGCACCATTAAGGTGGACAACACCCCGTCGTTAAACACCCCTAACAAATGGAAGGGTTTAAGCAGTAAAAATACCAGTATCGGGCACAAAAAGGCGCGCGCCAGCAAAAACGGGTACAGGTACTTGTCCTTAAATACGCCTTTAAACTGAATATCGGCCAGCCGCACACCGATAACGATCATCGAGGCGGGGGCAACCAGTTCCTTGCACGCGCCGCACACCTTGTATAAAACCTCGGTGGCTTGGCTTACAAAGCCCGGCTGACCCAATTGGGCCTGAATCCAACCGCCTATACCGGTGGCGTAGATGATTACGCCAATGGCCACGGGGATAAACCCCGGATTAATAAATAATTTTTTCACCGAGATGTATTTTTTATCGTGGGTGTAAATCAAACGGCCAAGGGAGAAAGAAAAAATATTAAAACAAGCCGCGTAGGCGGTGGCATAAATTAAATAATCGTTACCAAACACGTCGGCAATAACGGGAATGCCCATATACCCCGCATTGGAGAACATAATGCCGTACCGCAGCACGCTGCGGATTTTGTCGGGCGCTTTTTTGAACAGGAACTGCACCAAAATATATAACATTGTATGAATCAAAAATACAAACGCAAAGGCCCAGCAGAAGTTTTTGAACACGGTGGCATCAAACTCAATTAAAAAACCGTGCAAAAGCATGGCCGTTTGCCCCACGTAAATCACCATAACCGATACGTTTTTGGCAAAGGCATCTTCGGCCAACTTGACCTTGCGCAGTATAAAGCCCATAGCTATGTAGCAAAACAACGTGGCTACCGATACCACCAATAAAGAAATTTTTATCATTGTAACGCTTCCTTTTAAAAATATCCCGCAAAAATGCTACCGTACCAAAGTGTACCGTAGCATTTTAATAAACAGTTTTAACGTCTTTTGCGGCGGCGGCCAAAAAAGATTTTGCCCACCAGGGCGTAAATGGCGTAGGCCAGCAGGCAGCCGGCTAAGTTTTGAATAAAATCGTCAATCTCTACCACCCGCTTTTGGTAACCGCAGAACACGTTGGCCAAAAACTGCAAAAATTCAATAGAGAAGGCCATACCCGCCGAAACGGCCAGCATATTCCAAAAACGGTAGCCCCTGTGCAGCATAGGCACCAATACGCCTATAGGCATAAGCAGCGCGATGTTGCCCAAAATCAGCCGAAAAAAGGCCGAAAGGTCGTGAATGGCAATGCCGTTATTGTAAATGCGAATGCTGGACCGAAAGGGCACAAAATTAACGTTTTGCGCCGCGTCTTTTAAAGAGTCTAAGCTAAGGCTGTACCCACCGGGCAGAATAATGGGAATGGTCATAGCCACCAAAGCACCCAGGTACACAAATAAAATACCCCGCACAAGGTTCCGCCAAGGGCGGTCTTTAAAATACCGAAAAATCAAAAACAAGGTAAAGGCAATGCCGCCCAACAGCATACCGTCGGCCACCGAAAGGTGGATGCCGCTCCAGCTGAGGGTGCTGCCCAAAGCAGTTGTAATCATAAATACTCCCCTTTACATGGTTTCGGGGGCGGTAATTTTGAGCATATTTAAGGTGTTTTTAATTACCAATGCGGTGGCCTTACACAAAGCAATGCGGGCCTGCATTAAGCTTTCATCCTCGGTGAGCACACGGCAGGCGTTATAGAACTTGTGGAACAGCGTAGCCAAGGTATACACGTAGCGGGTAATGCGGGCGCTGTCGTAGGCCTTGGCGGCGGCAATAATCTCACCCGTAAGGGCCGACAAATGGCGAATCAGCTCCCGCTCCTCGGGCTGATTTAAGGCTGCCAGCTCAGCGCGGGTGCATTCCCTCGGGGTAATGCCGTCGGCCGCTAAGGCCTTTAAAATGCTGCAGATGCGGGCGTGGGCATACTGCACGTAGTACACCGGATTTTGGCTAGACTGCTCTACGGCCAAATCCAAATCAAAATCCAAGTGGGTGTTGGTTTCTTTCGAGTTGAAGATAAACCGTGCGGCATCCAGCGGCACGTCGTCTAACAAGGTTTTTAAGGTAATAGATTTACCCGTACGCTTAGAAACGCGCACCACCTCGCCGCCGCGCATTAAGCGCACCATTTGCATAAGCACAATGTCTAACTTGCTGCCGTCTAAGCCAATGGCGTCCATAGCGCCCTTTAAACGGGCCACGTGACCGTGATGGTCGGCGCCCCAAACGTTAATGACCTTGTCGAACCCGCGCACTGCAAATTTATTGTAGTGATAGGCAATGTCGGCCGCAAAGTAGGTGGGGTTGCCGTTGGCGCGAATAAGCACCTCGTCCTTTTCACCGCCGTGCTCGGTGGCTTTATACCAAACGGCACCGTCTTTTTCGTAGGTTAAGCCCTTGGCGGCCATTTGGTCAATCAGCTCTTGAATCAAGCCGCTTTTATGCAGCTCGGATTCGTGGAACCAAACGTCGTAAATAATGCGGTAGGCGGCCAAATCCTCTTTTAAGCCCTGAATGTTTTTGGGCAGAGCGTAGTCTACCAAGGCCTTGCGGCGCTCTTCGGCAGGGGCAGACATGTATCTGTCGCCGTGGATATCGGCAAAGGCACGGGCAGCCTCGATAATGTCGGCACCGTGGTAGCCGTCTTCGGGGAACTCGGTTTCGGGGGCGTAGATTTGCTGATACCGCGCCTCTAAGGAGCCGGCAAATTTTTCGATTTGGTTACCGGCGTCGTTAATATAAAACTCGCGGGTTACGTCGTAGCCTGCGTAATCTAACACGGCGGCCAGGCAGTCGCCCAGGGCGCCGCCGCGGGCGTTACCAATATGCATAGGGCCCGTGGGGTTGGCCGAAACAAACTCTACCATTACCTTTTGGCCGTTGCCGTAATTGCTGCGGCCGTAGGCTTCGCCGCAGGCGGCAATATCCATTAAAATATCGGCATAATATTCGTCGGCAAAAAACAGGTTAATAAAACCGGGGCCGGCAATTTCACACTTGGCTACGGGCACGTCGCCCCAAACCACGCTGTCTAACAGCGTTTGGGCAATTTGACGGGGCGCCATACGCAGGGGCTTGGCCCAAACCATAGCGGCGTTTAAGGCCAAGTCACCGTGGCTGCGCTCGGCGGGTACCTGGGCGGTAAAGGCCGGCAGCTCCTCAGGCAATGCCCATTCGCCGGCGGCCTGCGCGGCCAGAGCGGCCTCGTAGAACTTATCTTGAATGTTTTTTACGGTGTTAGATACGATTACAGACATATTTTATACCTCTTTAACAGAAATTTTTACTTCATTACGGCTGACCAAACCGGAGTTAATATCAATGGTGTAGCGCATAACCAGCGCACCGCCGTTTTCGGTTAAGCCATTGTCTACCAGCTCGCCAAAAATGCCAACCATCATACTGCCAACGGCGGTGTTGTAGCAGCACAAATGGCGCTGCCCCTTTTCAACCACCAAGCGGCCGGTAACCTGCCCCATACGCTGCAAAGAAACCTGCCCGCCGCTGACCTTGACTATGGTGGTAACGTCGGTAGCCTCAAAGGCGGCGCTGTCATCGTAGGTGATGTAGGTTTTACCGTCTTTAATGCCGAACTTGCCCACCGTTTTCAGCTCCATAGATTCGGCCTCGGGGGCACCCTCTACAAGCTGCTTGCTTTGAATGTTAATTAAAACGTCCTTCATACTTTTACGCGTGCCCCTCCGTTAAGCAAACATACCTACCTGCGTTACGTTGGCCGAAATATCCTGCCCCAAAAGCAGGGTGGCCACGTTTGAAAAAGACTCGGCGCGGTCGGTTACAAAGCAGCGCAGCTGCCCTGTGTGACCGCTGTTATTTTGCAGACCGTTGGCCTGCAGCAGGGCTTGCACCCGTTGCGCGGCGTACACGCCGGTGTTTATGAGCGTAACCTGCGGGCCCATAATATCACCAATAATCTCTTTTAATACCGGATAGTGGGTACAGCCCAAAATCAAGGTGTCTGCCCCGTGGGCTTGAATATCGGCCAAATACCGCTTGGCCGTTTCAATAGCGACGGTGTCGCCACGGTCAATCCAGCCGTTTTCTACCAGCGGCACAAACAAGGGGCAGGCCGTAGCCGTTACCTGCAGGCTGCTGCAGTGCTCTAACAGCTTTTTTGTATACATACCGCTGCGCACGGTGGCCGAGGTGCCTATAACACCGATTTTTTGATTTTTGGTTTGGGCAGCGGCCGCGGCGCAGGCCGGGCTAACCACCTCTACAAAGGGTACGGGCAGCTCTGCCCCCGTATGGGCGGCAACGGCGCTGACGGTGCCGCAGGCGGCAACAATCAGCTTTACCCCGTTGGCCAGCAAAAAGGCTTCGTCCTGCCGAGCGTATTGGGTAATGGTTTCAAAGCTGCGGGTGCCGTAGGGTACGCGCCCCGTATCCCCAAAATATACGATATCTTCCCCCGGGAGCAGGCGTTGCAGCTCTTTTACCACCGTAAGCCCGCCAAGGCCCGAGTCGAAAACGCCAATGGGTCTTGTATCTGCCATATACCATTCTCCTTTTTGAGATGTACAGTACATTTCATTGTAACATAACTTTTTATAAAGTGCAACAAAATCTATTTTTGCCGCGGCGCGTACAGCATAGCGCTGATAAAGGCGGTAAGCGGCAAAGTCAGCAAGATGCCTATGCTGCCCACCAAGGCCTGCAGCACCTCTACCACCACCATTTCGCGGTTGAACAAATTAAGCATAGACCCCGCGCTGGCATACAGCAGCAGGGTGGTAGATAACGAGCTGCCTATGTAGGCCAGCACTAAGGTATTGGCCATAGTGCCCATAACGTCCCGCCCGATATTTAGCCCCGAGCGGAACAGCAGCATACGGGTGGGGGCGGCGGCCTTGTCTTTTACCTCGGCCAACGAGGCGGCTATCGACACCGAAACGTCCATAATCGCGCCTACGGCGCCCAAGATAATGCCTGCAAAAATAATGGCCTTCAAATCCAACTCTATATCGGTTAAATTTTGCAGGTACACCGACGACTCGCCGGTGATACCGCTTAGATGCAAAAACAAATCCATAATTAAAGTAAGCAGCCCCGCAACAAACACACCGCTGGCGCAGCCAATGCCTGCGGCCAGGCTTTTGCGGTTCCACCCGTTGACCAAAATCAGGGTCATAACGATAATGTATATGCACACCAAAATGGCCCAAAGGTAAATGTTTTTCCCCGACATTACCGCCGGAATAAACACCACGAACACCGAAACCACCGTAAATCCCAGCGAAATTAAGGTGTTAACACCCTTCATACGGCCGTACACCACCAAGGCCAGGGCAAACAAGGCCCCCAGCCACAGCAGCGCATCGCTACGGGTGTACTCCCAAAAATACCAGTCGTTGCCGCTGAACATCAGAAGAATTTTATCGCCCTCCTGCACCAGTCTGGCGGGGGCGGCATCGTAAATCGAGAAAGACTGCGCCGCCGTTACGGTCTGCCCCTTTTGCGGGCCGGAAGTGATTTTAGCCTCAAAAAACACGTTGGTATTTTCGGCCGAGGCGAGTCGGTCGGCCATTTCGCCACCATCGGAAAAATGCAGCACCGTGGCCTTGCAGATGGTGTCGTCATAGCTGTCGAAGGCGACGCCGCCCTGCTTGGCAAAATAATTGCCCACCAGCAACAGCACCACCGAAAGCACCACCGTAACCCCGTAAATGATTTTTTGTTTCAATCCCATCACTTCCGTATAGACATATAAAAATATTATACTACAGCCTGCCTTTTTTTGCAATACAAGCAAGGCCATTCGACTCTATTTTTTTAGGCCCGCCAAAACGACGGGCCCGGGGCTTCATTTTTTAAAGTTTAAAGTGGCCAGCACCTGCGCGGCAAGGGCGTCTACCTTGGTAAAATCCACCGCGGGAATATAATAACCCTCTAACCGGTCGTGCACCGCCTTGGCCTCGGCCATTCGCCCTGCGGCCGACTCCAACAGTTCCTTTACCGTGCGACGGGTAAGGGTGGCGCGCTGCTTGATTTGCCGCAGCCGCCCTGCCTGCATAAACCGCCGCGCGTGAACGCAACGGCCAACCCCCGTCTGCAAATAACGGTTTTGGGTACAAAAGCCCAACCGCAGAGCGGGTATCAGAATATGGTCGATTTTTTCGTTGGGAAACAAGGGGCAGGGGCAGGTGATAATCTCGTACCCCCGCTCTAAGGCAATGCGGCGCACCTGCGCCAGCACCGCCCCCGCCACCGGGCCGTAATCGTCCTCTATGGCTATGACCTTATCACACAGCTCCCGTACCGTGCTACCGTAAAAAATATGCCCCCTGTAGGTAATCCCGCTTAAAAAGCGGATTTGCTCGCTGCCCTGCTTTTTTTGCTTTGGCAGATGCTTTTTGGCCAACCGCACCCCAAAGGCGGTGGCCTTGGCAAGGTCTGCCGCAGGGGCCACCGACTGCTGTAGCTCCCGCAAAAGCGTACCCGCTGCCCCAATATATTTTGCCGCAGATGCGTGCAGGGCGCTGTTTTGGCGGCTGCAGGCCAAAATCTCGGCCCTGTGCTGCTGCAGCTTTTCTACGTCAAAGGCGGCGCCCACGTCCAACAGCCGCTCACACACCCCGGGGGATTTTGGCTCTACGGGGTGGGGCGGCGTACCGTCCATAATTACCGTTTTTTGCTGCGGCAAAACCACCGCGTCTAAAGAGGTGGGGTCGCCGGTGCAGGCAATCAGCTGCACCGCTTGGCCACCACTCGCCGCCTGCAGGGCCATCCGCTTCATTAGCGTAGATTTGCCCGTGCCCGGTCCACCCTTAATCACAAAGGCCTGCCACCCGCTGTGGGGGTCGTAGCAATCCCCCAGACGACTGACGAAGCCGTCGGCGCTGTTGGCGCAGATAAAAAACACCGG
>CAZUJI010000006.1:0-4181 GCA_964620235.1 uncultured Eubacteriales bacterium | reverse complement strand
ATTGTTCCATACTTGGCATAAACCTGCCTCCCAAATTCTTTTTTACCCCATTTTATTCAAAAATCAGGGGTTTGACACCGCCCCGTTGGTTGACAAACGTTTTTTGCCGTTTTATAATAAAATTATAGAATTTTTTTGGGAGGAATTTAGAATGATTGAGCCTTTTTTACGGTTCCCCGGCGGTAAAACCCGCGCTTTGACCTTAAGCTATGACGACGGTGTAGATACCGACATCCGCCTGCTGGAAATTATGGAGAAAAACGGCATTAAGGGCACCTTTAACATTAACTCGGGCCTATACCCGGCCGAGGATAAGGTCTGGCCCCCCGAGGCCTTTAGCCGTCGCCTGCCTTTAGAGCGTTCTAAAGAGGTTTATGCCTCCCCCAATGCCGAGGTGGCTGTGCACGGCGTTGGCCACGCCTTTTTGCAATACTGCCCGCCCCAAATTCAAATTAACGAGGTATTGGAGGACCGCCGCAATTTAGAAAAGCACTACGGCGGCATTGTACGGGGTATGGCCTATGCCTACGGCACCTACAACGAGGCGGCCTTAAACACCCTTGAAAACTGCGGTATCGCCTACGCCCGCACCACAAAGGCCACTTACAATTTTGTATTGCCTACCAAGTGGTTAGAGTGGCACCCCACCTGCCACCACACAGATGCGCGCTTACCCCAGCTGATTGACCAATTTTTAACCGACTCCCCCCGCCCCATACCCCGCCTGTTTTATTTGTGGGGCCACGCCTACGAATTTAAGCGTGACAACAACTGGGATATGATTGAAAACGCCTTAGAAAAATTAGGCGGCCACGAGGACGTTTGGTACGCCACCAACATTGAGGTGTACGAGTATATTACCGCCTTCCGCTCGCTGGTGTACTCGGTAGGAAACGACGTTGTGTACAACCCCAGCGCCATAGACGTATGGCTGTGGTCGCGGCAGGATAAAAAGCTGTGGCATATTCCCGCAGGGCAAACATTGGAGCTGAAATAGTATGATACAACGACTTTTGCGCTGGCCGGGCGGTGTCAAAAAAGCCCTTTGCTTAAGCTACGACGACGGCACCTCTACCGACCTGCCTTTGCTGGACGTTATGCGCACCTACGGCATAAAGGGCTCCTTTCACCTAAGCGCCGGCTACCACCCTGACAATGGTCTGGTATCCCCGCCCGCAGGGTTAAAGGATATTCGCCTACCCTTGGCCGAGTGTGTGAAAAATTACGACCCTGCCCTTTGCGAGGTAGCGGCTCACGGCTTTAGCCACTTGGATTTATCCACGCTGCAGGCCCCGCAAATCGTGCAGCAGCTGTACACCGACCGCCAGATTTTAGAGCGGGCCTTTGGCCGCAGGGTCGACGGCTTTTCGTACCCTATGGGCGGCGTGAACGAAAGGGTGGTTAACGTAGCCCAAAGCTGCGGTATGGCCTACGCCCGCACCACCAAAAGCACCGGCGCCTTTACCCTGCCCGAGAATTGGCTGCTGTGGCACCCCACCACCAAGCATACCGACCCAAATCTGCCTCGGCTGACCGAGAATTTTTTACAGACCAACAACCGCCACTGGCCGATGCTGTTTATGCTTTGGGGGCACTCGGCCGAATTTAACCGTGACAAGAATTGGCACGTGATTGAGGAATTTTGCAAAACCGTTTCGGGGCAAGAAAATATTTGGTATGCCACCTGCGGCGAGATTTGCGCCTACGCCAAGGCCTTTAACCGCTTAGTATTCAGCGCCGACGGCACCTTGGCCTACAACCCCACCGCCACCGATTTGTGGATTTACAGCGCACCAAATCAGGAGGTTGTAAAGATCCCCGCCGGACAACAAGTAAAGCTTGCATAAAAAACAAAACCGTAGACCCATGCTGTCGGTCTACGGTTTTATTATTTTTATTCTTGTGTTACCGAAAAGTATTCTTGCCAAAAGCCCTCGGCGTTTACGCTGTTTGCATATAGGTGCGGGCCCTCAGGGTCGTCAACCCACGGGGTGCCGCCACGGGGTTGGTCTACAATTACACTCGCCCTGCCTTGACGGTAGGTGCATTGGTCGTTAAACAAGGCTACCGCCGCCAATGGGTCGTGGAAGGTAACAACGTCCCGTTTTTCGAACCAGGCGTTGGCCAGCTGCGCCACCAGGGGTAACACGGGGCCGGTGCATTTTTGCACCACCTCTTCTTTTTGCATCTGCACCTGCAGCGTTACGTCTAACCCCACCATTTTAAAACTGGGTACGCGAGTTTCAAACACAATTTTTGCGGCGTGGGGGTCGCAATCAATGTTCCACTCCCCTTTTTCGCCCATACGCTCAAAATGGCCGCCCATAATCACCAGTTGCTTAATAAGACCCGCCGTTTCGGGGTAAATACTGAACAGCAAGGCCACGTTGGTTAAGGGACCCACCGCCAAAAGGGTGATTTCGCCCGGGTTTTCAACAATCACGCGGCGCATAAACTCCACCGCATCGGTGGGAAACTCCTCTGCGTGGGGTGCGTCGCCCAAATAGGCGTATTGGGGCACCTGCTTTTGTATGGGGGTGGCCACCAAGGGCTGATTGGCGCCGCTAAAAATAGGCACCTCTTGCCCTGCGGCGCGACACAAAGCGCTCACCAAAGCGGCCCGCTCACGGGCGTCGTTGGTAACGGTGGTAATACCCATAAGGCGGCACTTGGGCTGCCGCAGCAGGTAGGCCAAGCAAAAAGCGTCGTCAATATCACTGCCGATGTCGGTATCAAACAAAACTTTTTCTATCATCACGTCGTCCTCCCGATTACGTTTTCTTTAGCATAGCACACTTTTCAGAGCTTTTTTTGCATCTATAGAACATTCTTTTTGTATTTTTCGGCTTTTTGCTTTACTTTCCTTTTATTCTAAGTATACTTAAGATAAAAGGAGTGTTTGCGGCTATGAAAACAAATATAGAGTACGCCTACCGTGAGAAACGGCCTAAAGGCATCAGCATTCCCACACACCGCCACCCCGGGCCGGAATTGGTTTTTTATATTTCGGCTATGGGGCAGACCGATATCGGGGGCAAAAGTCACCGTTTTGTCGCCGGGGACGTTGCACTCATTGCCGCAGACGTACCGCACAGTGAGCAGCACACCGCCGACGGTGAGGTGTTGTTCATACGGTTTGCGCCGACCTTTACCCTCCCCTTGCCCACCGGCGTATACCACACCGCCGGCCATCGGGAGCTTTTTTCGGTGCTGCAAAGCATTATGCAGGAGATTTACACCCAACGCCCCGGCTATCGGGAAATGCTTGCTTATAAAACCGGTGAGCTGCAGGTGCTGCTGCGCCGACTGCAGGACGACGTGCGACCCCCCGTGCGGGATCTGCAGTATATTATTCATTACCTCAACGAGAATTTTGACCAAAAAATCGCCCTAAACGAGCTGGCCGACCTTTGCGGCTACACCTACGATTACTTTCGCCACCTGTTCAAGCAACACGTTGGGGTGTCTTGTATGGAGTATATTATGCGCCTTCGTTTTAACGCCGCCGAGCAGGCTTTAACCGCAACAAACCGCTCGCTGACCGAAATTGCCGCCGGTTGCGGCTTTTGGAGCAGCGCCCAATTTTCGGCTATGTTTAAAAGCCGCTACGGCCTTTCGCCCAAGGAATACCGCAAAAGCGCCCAAAACCGAGTGTAAAAACCGTATTTTGGCTTGACCTTTACTGAATTTTAGAATATAATAGATTTTATGGAATAAATAGGAGGCGTTTTATATGCTGAATCACGAAAAAAATATGGAGACCATCGTAGCTCTGGCCAAAGGCCGCGGCTTCGTATACGCCGGCAGCGAGATTTACGGCGGTCTTTCCAACACCTGGGACGACGGCCCCTTGGGTGTAGAGTTAAAAAACAACGTTAAAAAGGCTTGGTGGAAAAAGTTCGTGCAGGAGAACCCTTACAACGTAGGGTTAGACAGCGCCATTTTAATGAATCCCCAGGTTTGGGTGGCTTCGGGCCACGTGGGCGGCTTCTCTGACCCGTTGATGGACTGTAAAGAGTGCAAAACCCGCCACAGAGCCGACAAGCTGATTGAAGACACCGGTGTAAACCCCGCCGGCTGGAGCTTTGACCAGATGGCCGAGTATATTAAAGAGAATAACATTGTCTGCCCCGACTGCGGCAAATGCAATTTTACCGACATTCGTCAATTTAACCTGATGT
>CAZUJI010000005.1:0-19131 GCA_964620235.1 uncultured Eubacteriales bacterium | reverse complement strand
AATACTTGGTGGGTGACTGCCCGGGAAGATAGGTAATGCCGACACAATGTGAAAGCGGCCGTCCAATAGGACGGTTGTTTTTTGTTATATAGAAAAATTTATATACAAATGCAAAATAATGTGATACAATAACTATATATGTGAATTTGTGGATGTGTTTGCCCCTTAGGAGGGATTGTATGCAGGACAGATACGACGTTGTAATTGTAGGCGCCGGCATTTCGGGCCTTTGGGCGGCCATGCATTTAGACCAAGCCTGCCGCGTGCTGGTGCTGGCCAAGCAAGAGCTGCGCCTGTGCAACAGCTCGTTGGCCCAGGGCGGTGTTGCCGCCGTGTTAGACCAAAAAAACGACAGCTTTGATTTGCATATTGAGGACACGCTGATTGCCGGTGGGCACGAAAATCGCCTTGCTGCGGTAGAGGTGCTGGTGCAAGAGGGCCCCGACCA
This sequence comes from uncultured Eubacteriales bacterium, assembly GCA_964620235.1. Classification (GTDB taxonomy): domain Bacteria; phylum Bacillota; class Clostridia; order Oscillospirales; family Acutalibacteraceae; genus CAZUJI01. The sequence goes on along the minus strand of CAZUJI010000005.1, from coordinate 18,683 downwards.
GGTGCGCCAGGTGTTAGATTTAGGCGCCGAGTTTGACAGCCACGACGGCCAACTGCACATGACCTTAGAGGGTGGCCACTGCCGCAAGCGCATTGTACACCATAAAGACTCCACCGGTGAAGAAATTATGCGGGTGCTGGTGCAGGCGGCCAAAACCTACCCCAACGTTGAAATTGCCGAAAATGCCGGCCTTTGCTTTTTAGACCGAATCCAAGGCGGCTACAGCCTGACGGTACAGCAAAACGGCGAATTTTACACCCTTTGCACCCCCGTTGTAATTTTGGCCACCGGCGGTGTGGGTCGGGTGTACCAATACACCACCAACTCGGCCATTGCCACGGGCGACGGCATTGCTATGGCCTACGATTTGGGCGCAAAAATCGAAAATTTACATTACATTCAATTTCACCCCACCGCCTTTGCGGCGGCTGCCGGCCGTGAGCGATTTTTAATCAGCGAGGCCGTTCGGGGCGAGGGCGCCGTACTGCTCAACGGCGACCGTCAGCGGTTTATGCACCGCTACGACCAACGGCTGGAGCTGGCGCCGCGGGACGTGGTGTCCCGCTCGATTATTTTGGAATCCCGCCGCACCGGCAACGAGCAATTTTATTTAGACATTGCCTTTAAATCGGCCGAATTTATTAAAGACCGATTCCCCATGATTTACAGCCGCTGCCTGCACGAGGGGGTAGACATTACCAAAGAGCCTATTCCGGTATTCCCCTGCCAGCACTATTTAATGGGCGGCATAGACGTAGACCTGCACAGCCGCACTCGCTTAGAGGGGCTGTATGCCGTGGGCGAATGCGCCCACACCGGGGTACACGGTAAAAATCGGCTGGCATCGAACTCGCTGTTAGAGGCTTTGGTGTTTGGCCGACGGGCGGCCGAGCACATTAACGCTACCCGCCACACCGGTGTAGCCCTGGGCAAGCCGGTGGTACACCCCACAAACGGCGCGCCAATGCCCCAGGGGCTGCGCACCACCATACGGCGCATTATGCAGCGGGCCTATTTTGTTCTGCCCGACACCGATGCCGCCATAAAGCTCCGCCCCGAGGTAGAGCAGGTGTTAAAACGCCTTTACCGCTCGGGCTTTGGCATCAGCAAGGATTATATCGAGGCCCGTAGCTTAGCGCGGGTGGCTGATATTATTTTAGGGGAGGTTATTCACTAATGTTAGCATTGTATTTAGACGATATCATCCGCAACGCGTTGAAGGAGGATATCAATTATATAGACGTATCTACCGACTATTTATTAGACGACGAGCATTGCTCCACCGCCGAGTTTTTAGCCAAGGACGAGGGCATTTTATGCGGTATGCAGGCGGCTTTACGGGTATTTACTCTGTTGGGCGGCGTAGAGGTACAAGCCTTTAAAAAAGACGGCGACCCCGTACAAAAGGGCGAGATTTTGGCCAGAATCAGCGGCCGCACCAAGCAAATTTTAAAGGGCGAGCGCACGGCGCTGAATTTAATACAGCATATGTCGGGCATTGCAACGGCCACCAACAAAGCCGTGCAGCTGGTGCAGGGCACCAAGGCTATGATTACCGACACCCGCAAAACTCTACCCGGGCTGCGGGCGCTGCAAAAGTACGCCGTGCACTGCGGCGGGGGCAAAAATCACCGCTTTAATTTAAGCGATGCGGCTATGCTAAAAGACAATCACATTGACGCCTACGGCGGCATTGCAGGCGCGGTAGCGGCCCTGCGGGCGCAAATTGGGCACACCGTAAAAATCGAGGTAGAAACCCGCAATTTAGACGAGGTGCAGCAGGCCGTAGACGCCGGCGCCGATATTATTATGCTGGACAATATGGACAATGCCACTATGGCCAAGGCGGTACAGCTGGTTCAGGGCAAGACGCTGCTGGAGGCTTCGGGCGGTATTACGGAGCAGACCCTGCGGGGCGTAGCCGAGACGGGAGTAGATATTATCTCCATAGGCGCGCTGACCCACTCGGTTAAGGCCTTTGACATTTCTTTAAAAATTAAAAAATCTTGCTGAAAGGCGGGGTAAATATGCAACACAGGCGGTTTAAAACCATCGTGGCCGTAGCAGCGTTTGTGGTAATGCTGTTTAACTTGGTGGGCTTTTGCATAGACTCCTTTTTTTACAATATAAATAACCTGCCCCAGGGGAAGTTTTTGTTCTCTTCTATGTCACCGGGCGGCCAATATACCCTTAAGCTATATTTGGTAGACGGCGGGCAGACTCTGGGCAAGGGCATTCGCGGTGAGCTGATGGACATTGACACCGGCGAGGCCAAAAACGTCTACTGGGTTGTGGGCGAAGACAACGCTTTGGTGGGCTGGGCCAGCGATACGGTGGTTTCGGTCAACGGGCACACGGTAGACGTATCAAACTACGTATATGATTGGCGCCGCGAGTTAGCGCCAAACGTAATAACATTTTAGCAAAGGAGTATTATTATGAGTTACAATGCAACTTTAGTGGTTATGGCGGCCGGTATGGGCAGCCGTTTTGGCGGTTTAAAGCAGGTAGAGCCTGTGGGTCCCAACGGCGAGGCCATTTTAGACTACTCGGTATTAGACGCCAAAAAAGCCGGCTTTACCAAGGTGGTTTTTATTATTAAAAAGGCCATCGAAGAGGATTTTAAACGTTTGGTGGGCCAACGGATTGAAAAGCTGATTGACGTAGAGTACGTATTTCAAGAGCTGGATAAAATCCCCGCCCCCTACACCGTACCCGAGGGGCGGCAAAAGCCCTGGGGCACCGGCCACGCAGTGCTTTGCTGCAAGGGCGTTGTAAACGAGCCCTTTGCGGTAATCAATGCCGATGATTTTTACGGCGCATCGGCATTTCAAAAAATCTACGAGGGGTTAGGCAACCCCAAAAACTACTGTATGGTGGGCTTTCGCTTGGCCAACACCATTACCGAGAACGGCACCGTTTCCCGCGGGCTGTGCACGGTGCGCTGCCGCAAGCTAAAGGCCATTGAGGAGATGACCGCCATTGACAGCGACTGTCGCGCTACCCTGCCCGACGGCTCGGTGCAGCAGCTGTCCCCCGATGCGGTGGTTTCTATGAATATGTGGGGCTTTCAGCCGGATTTCTTCCAATATTTAGAGAGCGGCTTTGCAGAATTTATAGCCGCCAAGGGCAGCGAGTTAAAGTCGGAGTTTTATCTGCCCGGTGTGGTAGATTCGCTGATTAGCAACGGCACCAAAAAGGTAGACGTGCTGGTGGCGGAGGACAAATGGTACGGCGTAACCTACAAAGAGGATAAGGACACCGTAGTGGCCGCCATTAAAGCCTTGGTGGAGCAAGGCCAATATTAGGGTGAGTGTACTATGTTAGAACAAATCAAACAACAGGCCGCCGACGCCGTGCAAGAGCTGATTGCGGTAGCCGGGCTAAAGGCCGGTGATATTTTGGTAATCGGCTGCTCTACCAGCGAGGTAGGGGGCAATAAAATCGGTACGGCATCGGTACCCGAGACGGCCGAGGCTTTATTGCAGGGCATTTTGCCCATTTTGCAGGCCAAGGGCATTTATTTGGCCGCCCAATGCTGCGAGCATTTAAACAGAGCCATTGTGCTGCCCGCCGAGGCGTTGCCCGTAGGTGCGCAACCGGTATGGGCGGTGCCCCACCCCAAGGCCGGTGGCTCTTGGGCTACGGCGGTATACGCCGCGCTGCCCGACCCGGTGGTGGTAGAAGAAATTGCCGCCGACGCCGGTTTAGATATCGGCGGCACCTTAATTGGTATGCACCTTAAAAAGGTGGCCGTTCCGGTACGCTTGGGGGTAAAAGCCATTGGCAATGCGGCGGTAAGCGCCGCCCGCACCCGCCCCAAATACATTGGTGGCCCCCGCACTATGTACGAATAATAAAAACACTTTAGAGGTGGTTTTTTGAAGGCATTTAAGCAAAAGGTATTTCATATTTTAGAGTCTCGCGAGCAAAACAACCCTGCCGGCAAGATTTTTGATATTATTTTAGTAGCCATTGTGGTGATTAACCTATTGTTTATGGTGCTGGGTACCTTCCCCCAATTCCACCACTGGGAGGGTTTGTTTTTTATTACCGAGTCCGTTTCGGTTGCGGTATTTACGGTGGAATACATTTTGCGGGTATGGGTAAGCGATTTGCTCTCACCCCACCTGCCCCCCGCCAAGGCGCGGCTGCGGTACGTGTTCTCGTTTATGTCGCTGATCGACCTGCTGGCTATACTGCCCTTTTACCTGCCCTTTATTTTACATATTGACCTGCGGGCGCTGCACGCCTGCCGTGTGATTTGGTTACTGCGTATTTTTGAGCTGGAGCGGTACATTCACGCGTTGGAGTCGGTGGTGAAGGTGCTTAAAAGCAAGGCCCACCAGCTAATTACCACCGTTGGCCTGTTTTTATTGGGTATTTTTATTCTTTCGTTTATTTTATACAACGTAGAAAATCGGGTACAGCCCGAGGTGTTCTCTAACGCCTTTTCGGGGGTTTGGTGCGTGCTTTCGACCTTAATTGACACGGGCGAGGGCATTTACCCCGTAACGGTAATGGGCAAAATTTTAGCCGCCTTGATTGCGGCTATGAGCATTGGCTTAATTGCGGTGCCCACCGGTATTATTTCGGCCGGATTTATGGAGCATTCGCACGCCGAGCGCAAGGAAAAGCATTTTTGCCCCCATTGCGGCGAGAGCCTGCACGACTAACTGCAAAAAATCACGGCGGCGCTTCTCTGCTGCCCTTAACGGAGCTTTAAAAGCACAAAAACAAAATTCCCACAAACCGTTTTGGTCTGTGGGAATTTTTTGTTAGGAACGTCGCGCGTTGCTGCCGTGCTTTTTGCTGTTTTGCAATTATTTATACTCTTTTGAGTAAATTACTTTACCGTCTTTGCTTAAAAATTCAACAATAACCGAATCCGCCTCTTTTACAACCTCTCTTAATTGAGAAAGCACTTCGGTGTAGGTAGAATTGCTATTCTCCATAGCCGACTCCAAGGCATCTTCAACCAAATCTAAATTCTCACCTAAATCTACCTTATACTTGTAGCTGTAAACTAAGGAATTGCCGCGAACCGCCAGCTTCATCTCGCCGGTTTCATCCGACATTTCAACCTCGTCCTTAATTTGAGCAATAAAGTCCTCAATACCTGCCTTTTCGGTTGCGCAAGCCACGAAGGAAAAGCACATTACAAAACACAAGAGCAATGCCAATACTTTTTTCATAAAAATTCCCTCCAAAACGGTTTGTCTTTCGACACTATAAGGATAGCACCTTTGGGAGGAAAATTCAAGGTATAAAAATTATTCTAAAAAGAAATATACCGGTCCAGCACCCGCAAGCGGCCGTCGGCCAGCAGCGCCACCGAGGGTGTGGCTTGGGCGGCTACCGACTGTATCCCCTCCCACGCGGCGCAAATGCCCAAAAATAGGCCTACCGCTGCCATACATAACAAAAGGCTTACCTGCAGGCTGCGTAAAAAAGTCCGAAATGCCGTTGATTTCATTTTTTCTCCTTTACAGACGTACATAATTTTGCCAGCGTATCCCCCACCAGCTCGGCAGAATACAGCGCCTCCTGCAGGCTGTTGGCCTCGCTGCCCATTTCTATTAAAATAGCGGCATTGGCCAAATGTTGGTTATACCGCTGCGATAAGAACAGCGCCGACCGTGCAAGACCCGGGTGCTGCTGCTCTAAGCCTTGCTGCAGCCGCAGGGCAAAGGGCAGATTTTTTTGCCAATTTTCAAAATTGGCTATACCACCCGTGCCGCTGGCAATACAAAGCATTACCTGCGCGGCCGAGCGGCCGTTGATTTGAACTACGGGGGCTATTTTGTCGTTTTCGCCACTGGAGATGGAGTCCCGATGCAGGTCGATAATAATTTTTATGCTCGGGTGGGCCTCCAAATACTTTTTGACCGTGGCATGCGAACGGTCGTAGCTGCCGCTATAGGCCGAGGCGTCGTGCAGGGTGGTATCGTGCAGCACCCCAAAGCCTGCGGCCTGTAGCTTGGCTTTAATCGCCTCGCCCACCGCCAGCACGTTCTTTTGCGGGTCTTGGCTGCGGGTGGCGTCGGCCTCGATATAAAAATCCCGACTCTCGGGCAAATAACACTCGGTGGCGTGGGTATGGTAGAGCAGAATTTCGGGGCGACCGTCGCCCACCAGGGCAAAGCCCACCTCTTGCTCTAAGGCGGCGGCAATATTTAGGGTTGTGTCGGTTTTATTACTGACGTACACCTTGCCGTAGGAGGTATTGGCAACATAGGGGGACAGATTTTTACGAATCACCTTGCCTATGGCCAAAGCGGGGTCGGCGCTTATCGTCGGCGCCGTGCTACTGACGGGAGCACGATCGGGTGTGGTGGCCACCGGAACCTGAGATGTAGAGGTATCGCTTGGTGTAAGGGGCGCTTGGGCTTGCGCAAGACGGTAACTGCGAGGCAAAATACTCACCGCCGAAAGCCGCAGGGCGTGCCCCATAAACGACTGCCACCGTGCCGTTGGCACACAGTACACAAGCAATGCCGCCGCCAGCGCCAGCGCCAACCCCATTAGCCATTTTTTCAAAGCGTGCGCCCCCTTTGCACAGTATATTTTATTCTATGCAAAAAGGGTTCATTTTAGACGCAGCCACGCAGCACCTCAGGGTCGATATGGGGCTGCAAGGCGCAGTTGATAGCGTGTCCCAGCAGATTGCCGGCGCGGTCAATTTCCATATCTATCTCTCGGGGGGTAACAATCATATCGGTGGGCCTTGCGGGTAGGCTGCCTGACAAATCGGCCACCAGAGTAGCGGCATCTACCACGGTGGGCACCCCCACCGCCACCACCGGCACACCCAAGGTGGCGTGGCTGACCTCGGCCCTATGATTACCTACCCCTGCGCCGGGCGAAATGCCGGTATTGCAGATTTGCACCGTGCGGCAAAGCCGACCCAGCTCGCGGGCGGCCAGAGCGTCTACCACCAAAACCGCATCGGGGTGGGTTTTTTCTACCGTGGCAGCCAAAATCTCCATACTTTCAATACCCGTTTGCCCCAAAACACCCGGCGCCAGCACCGAAACGCTGCGCAGCCCCGTAAGGCCAATGCTTTGCGCCAGCTCGGCTGAGATATGCCGCGTAGCCAGCACCTTAGCGGCAGTTTTAGGCCCTAAGGCGTCGGGGGTAACCTGCAAATTCCCTAAGCCCGCCACCAGCACCGTGCCTTGCCGCGGCAAAAGGGACTGCAGCGCCCGGGTAACGGCGGTGTGGGTGTCGGTATCGGCGGCGTATTTGTCCCACTCTACGGTAATATAGGTGCCTTTGGGCTTTTCAAGCTGCTTTGCGGCCGAATCGCTTTGCACCACAATGCGGGTGACGGTAACGCCCCCTTGCTGACTTTGCCGCCGTTGTACGCCCCGCATTTTGGGGGCTTGGCCGTCGCAGGCCTCTAAGGCCAAATCGGTACGAATATCAGACAAAATTCCACCGCCTTTTACTTAGTAAGGGTGCCGCCGTCGGTTTTTAACAGCAGCAAAATCTCCTGCTCTTGCAGATCGTTGGCGCGGATATAGACCAGCAGCTCTTCATCACCCACACCCGTACACAAAAACTCGTAGCACAGCCGTTCCTCGTTGCCTGCCGAGGGTACGATTACCTGCTGCACCCGCTGCACCGTCAGGTTGGGGGACAGTACCGCCTGCGCCTGCTCTTTTGTATATTTGGGTGTGGCAATGGTGCGGGTATAGTGGTTCATTAAAAAGCCGCGACCCTCGTAAAATACCACCTCGCCTGTATCTAAGGCAACGCCGATTTTTACAAGGTCGGGGTAGCAAAGGGTGGCCCCCTCTTTATGGGCAAAATTTACCACGCAAACCCCTTCGTCGGCAAAATAATAGGTGTGCTCAAAGGTGTTTTCGCCCTGGCGGTTTAAATAGTCCTTGGCCACGTTTACGGCTTGGGTGTAGCTAAGCCTGTGCTCGCCCACCGACCGATAATTGCGAAAATACACCAAATACCCGCCCGCCTTGGTTACGGCGGCCACAGTAGAGTCGCCCGCAAAGCCGTAGCCGGGCATTTTCCCCTCTTCGTCGCTGTCGTCGCGCAGCTGCGTCGGGTCTACCCCCAAGGCCTTAGCCGCCACCTGCCGCGCCTGCGCACGGTCGACCGCCGACGCCTCTTTGAGCATTTTAGAGGTGCCGTTTAAAATATGGTCAGAGAAAGGGCCGTCGTACACCAGGGTAGGGTAATCGGTCAGGGCCTGCTCTACATCCTGCATTTGCTGACCAAAGCCGTCCTGAGCCAAATCCTGGTCTAAATCCACCTCCCAAACGCCCTCGCTGTCGTACCTTTGGCGAATTTCGTCCATATTTTGCGAAAGGGTGCCCGCTACGCCGCTTAGGGCCTGCAAATTTTCACGCTCGGTTTGGGTAGGGGCCTGCCCCGAGATGCTTTTTTGTGAGAGATACATCGCGTAATCACCCACCTGGGATAAAAATCGGTTGACCACCGTAAGCTCCTCCCCCGCAGGGGGCAGCATAGAAAGGGAGGTTTTGGCGGTGCCTGCCTCTTTAAGCAAATGGGCCGACAGTTGATTAAACTGGGTAGCGGTGTTGGCGTAAATGCCCTTTTCTAAGGTAACGCCGATGTTCGAAAGGGTGGCAGTCAGCTCCTCTAAGGCGCGGCTATAGCCGTATTGCAGCTGGGTTTTGTAGGCCTTGGCCTGCAGGTGCTTTTGCAGCACGCAGCCGCCCAAGGCCACCACCGCCGCCAAGGCAAAGCTTGCCCACCGTACCGTGGCGCGGCGCGAAAGACGAATGTGCATTTGTGTCCCGTCCTTTTGTTTTTATTTTTTATATTTTTACCCGTTAAGCCCCGTTTATTTACCAAAATTTAAGTTTTGAATTTTTTGTATATACCCCGAATAGGTGTTGTAAAACGTTGAGAATTGTTGTATAATCTAATATGTGAAATTGTATAAGGAGGAGTATTGGGTTTGGACTTTATATATTTAGATAACAGCGCCACCACGCAGCCTTGCCCCCGTGCCATAGAGGCCACGGTAGCGGCAATGCAAACCGGTTGGGGCAACCCCTCCTCTTTGCACAGCTTTGGCCTGCAGGCCGAGCAGTTGGTTACTGCGGCGCGGCAAGCCGTTGCCCAACGCTTAGATTGCGACCCCAATGAAATTTACTTTACCTCGGGCGGTACCGAGGCCAACAACACCGCCGTTTTTGGCGCGGCTGAGGCGCTGTGCCGTCGCGGCAAGCGGATTGTTACCACAGCGGTGGAGCATTCGTCGGTGCTGGCTGCTATGGACGCGCTGGAGAAAAAGGGGTTTGAGGTTGTTCGCCTAACCCCCGACCAACAAGGCCATATCTCAGAGCAGGCCGTTTTTGACGCCGTAACCAAAGACACGATTTTGGTCAGCATAATGTTAGTGAATAATGAAACCGGCGCGATTTTTCCCGTACGGGCCGCCAAAGAGGCGATTTTGGCCGCCGGCAGCCCGGCCCTTTTACATTGCGACGCTGTGCAGGCCTTTGGCAAGCTGCCCTTTTCCCCTGCCGATTTAGGGGCAGATCTGGTAACGGTCAGCAGCCACAAGGTACACGGCCCCAAAGGGGTGGGCGCGCTGTATAAATCTCGCAAGGCACGCATTCTGCCGCTGCTGTACGGCGGTGAGCAACAGGCTGGTCTGCGCCCCGGCACCGAGGCGGTGCCCCTAATTGCCGGCTTTGGCGCGGCGGTGGCCGAGCCCTTTGCCACAAGCCACACCCATATTGTTGCTTTACACGCCTATGCGCGGCAAGCATTGGCACAGCTGCCCCAGGTGCAGTTCAACTCCCCCTGTGACGGTCTGCCCTTTATTTTAAACTTCTCGGTTAGCGGCTTTCGGTCTGAAACGCTGCTGCATTTTTTGGCCGAGCGCGGTATTTACGTTTCCAGCGGCAGCGCTTGCGCCAAGGGCAAGCCCAGTCACGTGCTTACGGCCATGGGGCTCCCCCCGCAACGGGCCGACAGCGCCCTGCGGGTAAGCTTTTGCCACGGCAACACCCCTGCCGACGTGGACAAGCTGGTCTCGGCCTTAGAAATGGCCACAAAAACCCTACGGGCGAAAGGATAACCCATTATGAAAGAGATTATTTTAATTAAAAACGGCGAGCTGGCCTTAAAGGGGCTCAACCGCTCTACCTTTGAATCGGTTTTGGTTAAAAACCTGCGCCGCAGCCTGCGGGATTTAGGGCCGGTAAACATTCGCAAGGCCCAATCTACCATTTCGGTAGAGCCGGAGCGCGAGGATTTTCCGATGGAACGGGCGTTACCCCGCGTAGCCTCGGTGTTTGGCATTGCCGCCTTTTCTCGCGCCGCAGTGGTTGAAAAGGATATGCAGGTGATTTTAGACACTACGCCTACCTATTTGGCTGCCCAGCTGCGCCGAGTAAAAACCTTTAAGGTAAACGCCAAGCGAGCCGACAAGCAGTTCCCCTACGGCTCGCCCGAGATTTGCGCCACGGTAGGCGGCAAGCTGTTAGAGGCTTTTCCCCATTTGCGGGTAGACGTGCACGAGCCCGAGCTGACCGTTGTGGTAGAAATTCGGGACTTTGGCGCGTATATTCACGCCGGGCAGTTAAAGGGTGCAGGCGGTATGCCCGTGGGCACAGCCGGCCGCGGCACTATACTTATTTCGGGCGGTATCGACAGCCCCGTAGCCGCCTGGATGATGGCCAAGCGGGGCATTGCCTTAAATGCCGTGCATTTTGCCAGCCCACCCTACACCAGCGAGCGCGCCCTGCTCAAGGTAAAGCAGCTGCTGCAAAAGGTGGCCGTTTACAGCGGCAGCATCCCCTTGGCGGTGGTCCCCTTTACCGAAATTCAAGAGCAGATTGCGCAAAACTGCAAAGAAGAATATTTTACCCTGATTATGCGCCAGTTTATGATGGAAATTGCCGAGGCCATCGCCCTGCGTCAGGGCAGCTTGGGCCTGATTACCGGCGAAAGTCTGGGGCAGGTTGCCAGCCAGACTCTGCCCGCCTTGGCCGTCACCGACGCCTCTACCAAAGAGCTACCGGTGCTGCGCCCCTTGATTGGTATGGATAAGGACGAGATCATTGAAATCTCGCGCAGGATAGACACCTTTGAAATTGCCATTCAGCCCTATGAGGATTGCTGTACGGTATTTACACCCAAGCACCCCAAAACCCGCCCCACCAAGCAAGCGGTGGACGAGGCCAGAGCCTGCTTGGATATTGAAGGCTTAATTGCCCGCGCGGTAGAAGGCACCCAGTATGAATATATTGACTAAAACGAGGTGAGCCCAAGTGATTGGAGAAATTTTATGCGTCGGCACCGAGCTTTTGCTGGGGGATACGCTCAATTCCAACGCCCAGTATTTGTCCCGCCGATTGGCCGAGCTGGGGTTAGACGTTTACTACGAATCGGTAGTGGGCGATAATTTCGACCGCCTGCAGCAATCGGTTGCCACGGCCTTGAGCCGCAGCGACATGGTGCTTATTACCGGCGGCTTAGGCCCCACCGAGGACGATTTAACCAAAGAGGCGGTTTGCGCCCATTTAGGCCTGCCCTTGGTAGAGGACAAGGCCAGCCTGCGCTCGATAGAGAATTATTTTAAAAAGAGCGGGCGGCAAATGTCCCCCAACAACGCAAAGCAGGCTTTGCGCCCCAAGGGTGCCACCGTCTTGTTTAACGATAACGGCACCGCCCCGGGGTATATTATCCCTGCGGGCAAAAACAAAAGCGTTATTTTGCTGCCCGGCCCACCCGCCGAGATGCAGCATATGTTTGAAAATTACGTGTATGACTTTTTAACCAAAAAGTCCGACAAGGTATTGGTGTCTCATTACATTTTGGTTACCGGTATTGGTGAGTCCACGCTGGCCAATCTGTTGGGCGATTACCTGCAACAGCAAAACCCCACCGTTTCGCCCTACGCTGCAACCGGGCAGGTGGTGCTGCGGGTTACCTCGTCGGGCAAATCTCGCGCCGCCTGCGAAAAGGCCTGCCGCCGGACGGTAGACGAGCTGTGTGAGATTTTAGGCTCCAACGTAGTAGGTGTAGACGTAGAAAGTCTGCAGCACGCCCTGGTAGATGAGCTAAAGGCGCGGGGCGTAAAGCTGGCCACCGCCGAAAGCTGCACCGCAGGTATGCTATCGGCCAAATTAACCGACGTACCCGGCGCATCTGAGGTATTTGAAATCGGCATTTCGGCCTACTCGAACGAAATTAAGCGCGATGCCTTGGGCGTTGCCGAGGATACCCTGCAGCGCTACGGCGCCGTCAGCCCCCAAACCGCCGCGGCAATGGCGGTGGGGATTCGCAAGCTAAGCGGTAGCCATATTGGCCTGTCGGTTACCGGCGTAGCCGGCCCCGACCCCAGCGAGGGCAAGCCGGTGGGCCTGGTATACGTTGGTATGGCTGATAAAGAGCGCATTTGGGTGCTGCAATTAAACATTGCCGGTGCCGAGCACGACCGCAATCGCGTGCGCGAGGTTGCCGCCAAAAACGCCTTAGACCTTTGCCGCCGCTATTTGTGCGCCGGCCCCGAGGGTCTGCCCGGCTACACACTGTATAATCACCAGGTAGAGCCCCTTACTTTGCAAGCTCTGGTATCGTTACCCCAAGTACCGCAAAAATCACAAGAGGAGGCAGAAGCCTTGGCCCAAACCGATAAAACAAAGGAAACCGTTGCCCAAGAAGTGACTCCCGTTCCCGAAGAACCGGCCCCCGTTGCTAAAGAAGTGGCTGCTATAGAGGAGGCTCCCGCCCCGCAGGCCGAAACCGCTCTGCAATTTGCCGAGGAGCTCCAACCCGAGGAAGCCACCGAGGAACCTCAGGACGAGCAAGCCCCTGCCAAAGCGCCCTGGTACGCACGCTTTTTGCGGAATTTGGTACCGGCCAAAGGGGATTCGAGCGTAGAAATTGCCCGCAAGATTATTTTTGACGTTGCCTTGCTTGTGTTTATTGGCTGCGCCATTTACTTAATTACCTATTTTTCGGCCACGGTAACCCAAAACATCCACTTAAACAGCGCCCGCGAGGTATGGAGTGAGCATCTGCAGGACGACACCCGCAACGCCGACGGCAGCTACGCCAAGTTTGACGTTTTGAAGAATATGAACGCCGATATTAAGGGCTGGATTACCATTGAGGGCACCAAGGTAGATAATCCGGTGTACCAGACCGATAACAATAAGTTTTACGTAAACCACAATATGGACAAGCAAAAAAGCCGTTACGGCGCCTTGTTTATTGACAGCGCCGCCAAGGTAACCGCCGACTACACCAGCCAAAATCTGGTAATCTACGGCCACCATATGCAAGACGGCTCGATGTTTGCCAACCTGAACAAATACCGCAAAATAGAATTTTACAAAGAGCACCCCACCATTACCTTTGACACGCTGTTTGCCCGCGGAGAGTACAAAATCTTCAGCGTATTTGTAACCAATGCATCGGCCGCCCAAAACAACGGCTACGTATTTAACTACCGCGCGGCAGATTTTGAGACCCAAGAGGCCTTTATGCTGTGGGTAGACTCCATTCAACGCCGCAGTATGCTGCAAACCACGGTAGACGTGCAGCCGGGTGACCAACTGATTACCCTTTCGACCTGCGTGTACGATTTTACCGACGCCCGTTTGGTTGTGGTTGCTCGCCGCGTGCGAGAGGATGAAAGCGCATCGGTAAACCTGATAGACGCCACCTACGCCGAGTCGCCCCTGTACCCCCAAGCCTGGTACGACAAGTACGGCGGCACACCCCCCGGCTACGAGGATATCGACGACCTGCCCGAGGATGAGCCTGAAAGCGAAGAGGAATACCCCTTTGAGGACCCCACCTACAGTGAGGGCAGCACCGACGACGACCCCGAGCCCGAGATTTCGGCGCCCGTTTCGTCTGACACCACTGCTTCGTCGACTGTAACCTCAACCCCTGCGCAAACGGTAACCTCTGTGCCGGAGCAACCGACTACCTCTACCCCGGCCGACACCACCAGCACCGCAACCAGCGCACCCACCCAGACCAGTGCACCCACCCAGACCAGTGCGCCTACCCAAACCAGTGCGCCCACCACAACCAGCGCACCGGGCGACACGGCTACCTCTACGGTAGATACGCCTGCAAACTAAATTACAGAAAGGATGACCCACTATGCCCAACGATGCAAGAATGCAAATCTTGTATTTTAAAGAAAGCGCCGACGTTTTATTGGAATTTGGTCTGCAGGGCAACTACTCTATGCGCTTGCTGACGGTTCAGGTTGACAATTACAAGACCTTTTTACAGCAGCTTTCTAAGGCGGTGGGTCGCAACAGCATTATTTTAACGGTGGGCGGCTTTGACGCCGAAGCCCGCCTGCCCGAAATTTTAGGCCGCTCTATAGGGCGGGAGTTAGAAGCCCCACCCGCAAAGGAATTCCGCATTACACAGCCTATGCACACCCAGCTGCCCAAGGATGCCATTCCCCTGGTATCGGCCGACGGCACCTTGGCGGGCTGCGTGGTAGAAAAGGGGCGGCAGAGCATTATTATGCTCACCCAAGACGCCACCCTGCGCCACCAGGCGTTTAAAGAATTGGTCATTCCCTATATTGGGGAGCGGCTGCGCTACACCGGCGGCACAACCGCGCAACCGGCTACACCCGAGGCACCCTCCGCAGAGCCAACGTCGGCACCCCCTGCTGAGCCGATTGCACCCCAAGAGGAGTCCTCACCCGCGCCCGTTGCCGAAACGGCGCCCCAAGATATTTTTTCTTTTACCGAGGACCGGGAATTCCACGATTGGGAGGAAGCTTCCCCTGCGCCAAAGCCTATGGGGCGGGGCGGCAGAATTGCGGCCACGGTGGTATGCATTGTTTTGGCCCTGCTGTTGGCCTTAGGGGCTTGTGGCCTTGTGTATTACGTTTTACAGCAAAAACAGCAAGAATCCATTGGTGAAAAAGTGTTTTTATATCAAACCGTCTGCCCTGCTGAGGCAGAGAATGAGAGGTAAATATGGTAGAACAAATCGTAGAATTTTTAAGAGAGTCCCTGCCGCGGGAGCTGGTGGTTTTTATCATTTCTATGCTCCCTATTTTAGAACTGCGTGGCGGCCTGGTTGCCGCCGCCATTTTGGGGGTAGACTGGATCGTGGCCTTCCCCCTTTGCGTGATCGGCAATATGCTGCCCATACCGGTGGTGTTGCTGTTTATCCGACAGATCTTCACCTGGCTGAAAAAAATCAAATGCTTTAAAAAAATTGTGGAGAAATTGGAAGAACGGGCCAACCGCAAAAGCAGTTCGCTGAACAAATACCGTTTATGGGGCTTGTTTATTTTCGTGGGCATCCCACTGCCGGGCACCGGCGCCTGGACCGGCGCGTTGGTGGCCAACGCGGTGGATATCCGGTTTAAGCACTCTTTCCCTGCCATTTTTGCCGGCGTAATTGCCGCAGGCATTATTATGTCGGTGGTTAGCTACCTAATCCCCGGATTTTTCTTTTAAACCATTTGAGGTGAGGAAAAATGTACGGACGCTTGCGCGACCTGCGAGAAGATAAGGATTTATCTCAAACCCAGTTGGCAAAGATACTGGGGATGTCCCAAACCGGGTATTCAAAATATGAAACCGGCGAAAATGATATTCCTACCTGGGTGCTGCTAAAGCTTGCCGATTTCTATAACACCTCGGTGGATTATATTTTAGGCCGCACAGATAAAAAATAAAACCTACCCTTGGGGCACCCTCCGTATGGCGGGTGCCCCAAGTATATTCAGAATTTTTCGCGCATTAAGAAATTCAGAAAATGTTCGATGTTCCCGTAAGCCGAAGATTTTTTATAGTATATGCAAAGCGTTTGCGTTTCCTTAAAATCTATTACATCCAAATAATAGTCGTTAATCAAGGGCTTTTTACCATGCAAAATTCTTGTTAAACCAATACCGACCCCTGCTTCAACGCATTTTTTTATACAACTGATATCATTGCTCTGAATAACAAAATTAGGTGTAAAACCGATTCTTTCGCAAGCGTTTTTGAATATTTTAGTAAGACCGTTATTTTCTCCTATCGAAATAAAGGGCTCATCCTTCAGCTCCTTCAAGGTGAGCTTTCGTATATAAAGCGGACTATCTTTAGAAACACAAAGCCGTATATCTGCTGTAAAAAGCTCTACACATTCATATAAAGGGTATTTATCTGATTTTTCATCAATGATAATATCATAATCCGAAAAGTCGGTTTCATCAAAATCGAATACGGTTTTAAAAGTAGTATATGGATGATAGGACTTATAATCAATGATTTTTTGGGTAATTTGAGCGCGAATAGCACAAACCAACATTTTAATAACACGCTTATCCGTTTTTTCTGACGCAATAAGATGAATTGTGTTGTCTAATTTTTCGAAAATTTCTTCTAACGAGTTCAGTAAGAGTTTTCCATTTTCGTTTAATATTATTTTATTAGAGGTGCGCTTAAAAAGCTCTGTGCCAAGTTCTTTTTCCAGCCTTTTTACTGCGGCCGATACCGAAGTTTGCGGCACAATATATTTTTCTGCGGTTTTTGAGAAACTTCCGTTTTTAGCGCTTTCATAAAAATAACGCAGTTGTAGCATTTCCATATAATCAACTCCCATAATAAAAGTTTACCACATCTTCAAAGTTAGTGCAACACTACATTAAACAATAGTTTACATTAGTGTAAAAGATAGTATACTTTTATTTAGGCGAGGTGTTTTATATGAGCAAAAAAATCAATAACTATATTATAAAAAACAGCGAACTTATGTATAAAACATTAAAGGAGCTTTGTTTAATACCCGCACCCTCGCATTTTGAAAACGCCAGGGCGGAATATTGCAAAAATTGGCTTGAGAAACACGGTGCCAAAGGGGTTTATATTGATGAGGCTCTTAATGTTATATTTCCAATAAATTGTGACAACAGCGATAGAATTACAGTTTTTGCCGCACATACAGACACCGTTTTTCCGGATCGTGAGCCTTTGCCGTATTTTGATGACGGGGAAAAGGTTTTCTGCCCTGCGGCGGCTGATGATACCGCAAGTGTTGTGGTGCTATTGCTAACAGCAAAATACTACGTAGAAAACAAAATAACGGCACCCGAGGGCATTATGTTTGTTTGTAATTCTTGCGAAGAAGGGCTGGGCAATCTCAAAGGCACGCTTAGGTTATTTCAGGACTATGAGAACAGAATAGAAAACTTTATTACCCTTGACAGCAATTTAAATATAGTGGCTGACCGCTCGGTTGGTTCGCACAGATACGAGGTGGAGGTATTAACCGAAGGTGGTCATTCTTACTTAAATTTTGGAAATCGCAACGCTATTGTTGAAATCAGTCGCATAATAAGCGAAATTGATAAAATAGAGCCTCCGGTAAAAGAAGGAACAAAAACGACCTATAACGTAGGAACCGTAGAAGGCGGCACATCGGTAAATACGATAGCTCAGTCGGCAAAAATGCTTTGTGAATATCGCTCGGATGATAAAACTTGCCTTGATTTTATGAAAAAAGAGTTTGAAAAAATCTTTGCCGAAGCCCGAAAAAGAACCAAAATCAAGGTCAATATGGTTGGAAATAGGCCGTGCAGCGATATAGATAATAAAAAAGTGGAACAATTAAAGGCAAAAATTATACCTATTATTGAGGAAGCTATTGATAAAAAAGTAACTTATACAAGCAGTTCTACAGACTGCAATATACCCTTGTCTTTAGGTGTGGCAGCGCTTTGTATAGGCGCTAATTGGCACGCAAATACACATACCCGGGAAGAATGGGTGGATAAAAGCTCTATGAAAACAGGACTTTTAATAACGATTAAATCCAGTTTATCGGTTGTGGAGGCTTTTGAATGAAATTTATAGCAGTAGGCGATGCCATAATACAAAAACGAATCGCAGAAAATTACGAAGGGTATAATGAACTTATTCCTTTTATAACGCAGGGGGATGCCAGATTTTTTAATCTTGAAACAACACTTAATCGTGTAGGTGAGGCCAGTGCTTCTCAGTTTAGCGGCGGCACATATCTCCGAGCTGCTCCGGAGGTTTTAGCTGATATTAAAAAATTTGGGTTCAATATGACGACCTTTAATAATAACCACGCGTTGGATTTCTTTTATGATGGCTTTGAAAGCACACTCAACGCTGTTAACAAAAGCGGCCTTGTACATAGCGGTACGGGGCATAATCTTGCGGAAGCCTCTGCCGCTTCTTATCTTGAAACTCCAAACGGTAGAGTGGCTCTAATATCAATAAATGCTGATTTTGACCCTTCTATGATGGCCGGAGAACAGACGCCAATAGTAAGGGGTAGACCCGGTATAAATGGACTGAGAACAGAAAGCCATATAGAATTGCCGCAAGAAGATATGGATTATATACGAAAAATCGCTTTAGATACTAACGTCAATGCTTCAAAAGAGATAACTCGCAAAGAGGGCTATTATGAGTTCCTAAAGAGCGATGAGTGCGAACTGGGCAAATTAAAATTTAAGCTCGGTCCAACGCGTCGTTATGTTATGACGGCAAACGAACAGGATGTGAAACGTGTTGAACGTGCCATATACGAAGCCAAACTCCAAGCCGATTATATAATGGTATCGGTTCACTCCCATGAAATTTCAGGTTACAAAAAGGAAACACCGGCCGACTTTTTAATTGATGTTGCTCATCGGTGCATAGAGATGGGGGCACACGCTGTTGGGGGTC
>CAZUJI010000004.1:0-25154 GCA_964620235.1 uncultured Eubacteriales bacterium | reverse complement strand
TGGCGTTGCTGAAATCTTCGGCAATAACCGCCGTGTCTTTTTCGCTGTGGGCGGCCTCGTCAAAAAACCAATTGGAGGTTTCTTTGTACTCGCCCTCTTTGCCGTCTTCTTTTATTTTGGCGGTAGAAAGCACAAACAAGCGTTTTTCTGCCTTATGCTCTACCTTGACCAGCAAACGGTCGTTTTTAAAGGTGGCCTCTTCCCCCTCTACCGGGGCAAAGCCCTGCTCGGTAAGGGTGGGCTGCAGCCCGGCCAACACCTGATTTACGTATTGCATACTCATATTACACACTTCCAAATCTGAAATAAAAATACATTACAAATTAGTATACCATATTTTGCCCGTGTTGTCACGCTTTTTTTCTTAAATTTGGGACAGCTCCCGGCCGGTAAGTGTAGTAAAGGAAAGGGCCACCGATTCACGCTCCATATTTACCCCCATTTTGTAAACGGGCACCCTGCCAACGATTTTGTCTATTACGTCCAGCACCTGATTCATACGCTCCTCACGCACCGAGCGGGTGGTTTGCCACAGCAGATGCTGCACCGCCTCTACCGTTTGCATAGGGCGAATGTGGGGCGTTTCGGCCCGTTCTAAAAACACAATACCGCCCAAAGGCACCTTAATATTGGTATTTTTGTCGGTCTTGCCGCTCCAAGGGGTGCCGTAGACGTACAAGCCGTCGTCCATAACCCGCAGGGCGGGCTTATCGTCGTTAATGACCGAAACGGCGTCGCCAACGTACTTTTGCCACAACCCCACGTGGGTGGATTTGCCCGTGCCGCTGGGGGCCGAGAACAAATAGGCCTTATTGTTGTAGGCCAACGAGGAAGAATGCAGCATAAGCCCGTTATACCGCAGTAATTGATAGTAAAAATACATACCTGTATAAAAATACTCGCACTCGTCGCGGGTCATACCCGGCATTTCGCCGTGGCGGGCGTCAATAAACTCGTCCTCTAAGTTTACCGTTACCTGCGGTTGACCCTCAAAGTCGGCCGCATAGGGCGCCGCCTGGGTAAGCACCAGCTGACTTTTGGTGCGCATTAAAACGTTTAATTCTGCAATACGGTATTTTTGAAAAGACATAGCGTTCTCCTTACGTTTCATCACATATATAATAAAATATTTTTATATAAAAGTCAAAGTATTTCTGCCCCTATTGCGACAAACACTAAAAATAAAAAAAGGAGAATGTGTATGAACACCATTACATCGGTTACGGCGTTAGAGGTTTTAGACTCCCGCGGGGTACCTACCCTGCAGGCGCGGGTACAGCTTAAAAACGGGGCTTGCGGGCAGGCCATGGTGCCCTCGGGGGCATCTACCGGCAAATTTGAGGCCACCGAGCTGCGGGACGGCGACAAGGCCCGCTATTTTGGCAAGGGGGTACGGCAGGCGGTGCAAAACGTAAACGGCGAAATTGCCGAGGCTTTGTTGGGGCTACCCTGCGAGCAACGGTGCATTGACGGGCGGCTTTGCAATTTAGATGGCACCGAAAACAAATCCCGCTTGGGAGCCAACGCCATACTGGCGGTATCCTTGGCCACAGCGCGGGCAGCGGCAAAAGCGGCGGGGCTGCCTTTATACCGTTATTTGGGCGGCCTACGGGCGGGTAGCCTGCCCACACCGGCAATGAACATTTTAAACGGCGGCGCTCACGCCAAAAACACGGTGGATATTCAGGAATTTATGATTGTGCCCATAGAGGCCGACAGCTTTGCCGAGGCGTTGCGCTGGGGTAGCGAAATCTACCGCACCTTAGGCAGGCTGCTGGCCAGGGACGGTTATGCCACCGGCGTAGGCGACGAGGGCGGCTTTGCCCCCGACCTACCCTCAGACGAGGCGGCCATAGAGTATATTTTAAAGGCCATTGCCGCGGCGGGGTATACCACCCGTCAGGTGGGTTTGGCCTTAGACGTTGCCAGCAGCGAGTGGTACGACCGCGGGGTCTACCGCCTGCCCAAGCGGGGGCGGCAGCTGCAATCGGAGGAGCTGACGGCCTATATTACCCAGCTGGTGCACAGCTACCCCATTTTGTCGGTGGAGGACCCCTTAGCCGAGGAGGACTGGGTAGGCTGGAAGCAGCTGACCAAGGCCTTAGGCGGCCGTGTGATGCTGGTGGGCGACGATTTATTTGTAACCAACCGCACGCGGCTGCAGCAGGGCATAGACCAAAAGGCAGGCAACGCCATTTTAATTAAGCTCAACCAAATCGGCACCCTAACCGAAACCTTAGAGGTGATTGCGCTGGCACAGCAAAATGGGTACAGGGTAATGGTGTCCCACCGCTCGGGCGATACCGAGGACCCCTTTATTGCCGATTTGGCGGTGGCGGTGGGCAGCCCCTATATCAAGGCCGGCGCCCCTTGCCGTAGTGATCGGGTGGCAAAATACAATCGTTTGTTACAAATTGAGGCGCAATTGCAGTAACGCCCTTGTGCGAACAACCAAAACCGCAGTTTTGTACTTGCAATACTTTTTGGATTGCTGTACAATATACTGCGGTTATTTTATTGCGTAAAAAAGGAGTATTTTAGGTATGAACAGTTTAAAACCTGCGCTGTTTTCTTCGCTGAAGGGGTACGGCAGCAAGCAACTGGTTTCTGACGTTATTTCGGGCATTATCGTGGCCATTATTGCGTTGCCGCTTTCTATTGCGCTGGCGCTGGCCTCGGGTGTAGGGCCTGAGGAGGGCTTGTACACCGCCATTATTGCGGGATTTTTAATCTCGTTCTTTGGGGGCAGCCGCGTGCAAATTGCGGGGCCTACCGCCGCCTTTGCCACCATTGTTGCAGGCATCGTTGCCAAAAACGGTATGCAAGGCCTGGTACTGGCCACCATTTTGGCCGGTGTGCTTTTGGTGGTTATGGGTCTTTGCAAGCTGGGGAATCTGATTAAGT
The DNA here is from genome assembly GCA_964620235.1 of uncultured Eubacteriales bacterium. Classification (GTDB taxonomy): domain Bacteria; phylum Bacillota; class Clostridia; order Oscillospirales; family Acutalibacteraceae; genus CAZUJI01. The sequence continues at coordinate 22,250 of CAZUJI010000004.1, read as the reverse complement.
TTATCCCCTACACCATTACCACCGGCTTTACCGCCGGTATTGCCGTAACCATTTTGGTGGGGCAGCTGAAAGACTTTTTTGGCGTAACCTACGCCCACAAGCCCATTGAAACGGTGGAAAAGGTGGAGGCCTTTTTTGGCGCCATTTCTACGGTAAACGGTTGGGCGGTGCTGGTGGGTGCCGTCAGCCTTGCCATTTTAATCCTTTGGCCCAAGCTTAAGTACGTAAACAAGGTGCCCGGCTCGTTGGTGGCCGTTGTGGTAGGTATTTTAATTGTTAAGCTGGCAGGTCTGCCGGTAAACACCATTGGCGACCTATACAGCGTCAGCAACAAGCTGCCCACGCCAACCCTGCCCGGCTTTGACTTTGCCCTGGTTCGCGAGATTCTGCCCGACGCCTTTACCATTGCCATTCTGGCGGCCATCGAGTCGTTGCTGTCTTGCGTGGTGGCCGACGGCATGACCAACACCAAGCATAATTCTAACGCCGAGCTGGTGGCCCAGGGTATCGGTAACATTGGGTCGGCTTTGTTTGGGGGTATCCCCGCTACCGGCGCCATTGCCCGTACCGCCGCCAACATCAAAAGCGGCGGCCGCACCCCCATTGCCGGTATGGTGCACGCCGTAGTGCTGTTGCTGGTTTTGGTACTGCTTATGCCCTATGCCGAGTGGATTCCTATGCCGGTAATTGCCGCCATTTTGTTTAGCGTAGCCTACAATATGTGCCAGTGGCGCCCCTTTGTGCATTTGGTAAAAACCGCGCCCAAGAGCGACATTTTTGTACTTGTACTTACCTTCTTATTAACCGTTATTTTTGATTTGGTGGTAGCCATTGCCGTGGGCATTGTACTGGCCTGCGTGCTGTTTATGAAGCGTATGAGCGACGAAACCGCCGTACAGGGCTGGAAGTATGCCGAGGCCGAGACCGACGACTCGCAAAAGCTGCGGGATTTACCCAAGGGCATTCGCGTGTACGAAATCAGCGGCCCGTTGTTCTTTGGCGCGGCCGACAAGATTGCCGCCATTACCGTAAAAGAATATACAAAGTGTCTGATTTTGCGTATGCGCAGCGTATCGGCCATTGACGCTACGGCTATGAACGCCCTTGTAAAGCTGTACGACGACTGCGCCCGGCGAGGCATTCGGGTGCTCTTCTCTCACGTGAACGAGCAGCCTATGCACGCTATGGAAAAGGCGGGGCTGGTACAAAAGGCCGGGCAAGAAAGCTTTTGCGCCCATATTGACGAGGCCATTGCCGCCGCCGAAGCAATTGTGAAATAAAAAAGAAAAGGCAGACCCCCAACGATTTTTTCGTTGGGGGTCGTTTTTATGGATGTTCATTTTTAAAAGGATAACTTTTTGCCGCACCAATGGCAATCGCCTTCTACCGCATCCTCGGGAATGGTGATTTTGCCTTGGCAATGGGGGCAACAGGTCGCCTTCGGTTCGGCCACCCGCACCTGCGGCAGTGCCGCGTCGGCTTCGTGCGACCCACCGGCGCGCTTGGATAAAAGCACCAGCTTGTCAGTATTTTCAATCAGTTGACCAAAGCCGTAAAGGGCAAAAGAGCCTACCCAAGAGCCTAAAGCGCCCAAGCCGCCAATAAGCAACCCGTTCAGCGGGTCGTCACTCACCAGCATCGTTAGCCCTATGAGGACAGAAGCCACTATACCGATATAACAAACCACCATAGCCAGAGTTTTGATTTTTTGACCGATATTATCAAACATAAACTTCCCTCCAATATCCTTAATCCAATATCCTTATTAGATTCCAAACAGTTCCTTGGTGTTTTGGGTGGCGACGTTTAGCATCTCACCTACCGAAATGCCCCGCACCTTGGCAATGGCATCGGCGGTGTAAGAGATATAGGCCGAAACGCAACGCTTGCCGCGATAGGGCACCGGGGTCATATAAGGGGCGTCGGTTTCTAACAGCAGCCGCTCTAAGGGTACGGCCGCCGCTACCTCTAAGGGCTTGCGGGCGTTTTTAAAGGTTACCGCGCCGCCAAGGCCGATATACATACCCAATTTTACCACCTCGCGGGCCAATTCGGCACTGCCCGAAAAGCAATGCACCACGCCCTTGGGGCGGTATTTTTTCAGCAAATTTAGGGTATCCTCGTGGGCCTCGCGGTCGTGCACAATCACGGGCATATCCAGCGCCGTGGCCACCTCTAACTGGGTGGCAAACAGCTCTAACTGCTGCGGGCGGGTCTGGGGAGTGTAGTGGTAATCCAGCCCCACCTCGCCCAAGGCCACCACCTTGGGTTGCCCCAATAGCGCGGCCAGCTTGTCCGGGGCAAAGGGGGCATCCTCCATATTTAAGGGGTGCACGCCAATGGCGGTGTGGCAAAAGTCGTATTTTTGTGACAGCGCCAAGCAGTCGGCGGCGGATTTTTCTAAATTGACGGCGCAGTTGATAATGCCGCACACGCCAAAGTCGGCCAAGGCCGAAAGCAGGGCGTGGCGGTCGGTATCAAAGGCCTCGTCGTCGTAATGGGCGTGGCTGTCGAACACCGGGGCGTAAAAGAGCGTTTCTAAAAACATCAGCGCACCTTGCTGCCGGGGGCCATACCGTCTACAAATACCACTTTGGCATCGCCATCGGGGCCGTCGGCGGCTAAAATCATACCGTTGCTCTCTACCCCGCAAAGCTTGGCGGGCTTCAGGTTGGCCACCACAATTACGGTGTGGCCGATTAAATCCTCAGGCTTGTACCACAAAGCAATACCGCTGGCTACGGTGCGGGGGGTGCCGCTGCCGTCGTCTAAGGTCAGCTTTAACAGCTTTTTGGCCTTGGGAATGGGCTCGCAGGCGGTTACCTTGGCGGTAAGCAGCTCTACCTTGGCAAAATCCTCAATACCGATTTGCGCCATTTTGGCCACGTTCTCGGCCTCGGCCGCTTTTGCCTCTTTGGCGGCGCCGGGGTTGATTTTATCCAGCTTGGCCAGCTCTTTTTCTAAATCAATACGGGGGAACAAGGGGGCGGTTTTTTCTATCTTGGCGCCGTCGGGCAACAGGCCCCAGGTGCCCGCATCGTCCCAAGCAAAAATGTCTTGTGCGCCCAAAGAGGCACAAATGGCATCGGCGGTTTGGGGCATAAAGGGCTTGAGCAGTATGGCCGAAATGCGCAGCGACTCACACAGATTATACATAACCGCAGCCAAGCGGGCTTTTTGCTCAGGGTCTTTGGCCAGGGCCCAAGGGGCGGTTTCGTCAATATACTTATTGGTGCGCGAAATCAAACGGAACAGGTCGGTTAAGGCGGTGGAGAACTGTAAATTCTCAATGCCCTGCTCTACCTTGGCCTTGGTCTCGGCGGCTAAGGCAATCAGCTCATTATCTAAGGCATCAGCCTTGCGGTCGGCCGGCAAGGCGCCGCCGAAATATTTTTCTACCATTGCGGCGGTACGGGAGGCTAAGTTGCCCAAATCGTTGGCCAAATCGGCATTGATGCGGGAAATTAACGCCTCGTTAGAGAAAATGCCGTCGCTGCCGAAGGGCACCTCACGCAGTAAGAAATAGCGAATAGCGTCTACCCCGTAGCGCTCGCACAGCACCACCGGGTCTACCACGTTGCCCTTGGACTTAGACATTTTGCCGCCCTCAAGCAGTAGCCAGCCGTGGCCGTATACCTTTTTGGGCAGGGGCAGGCCCAGCGCCATAAGCATAATGGGCCAAATAATGGTATGGAACCGCACGATTTCTTTACCCACTAAATGAATATCGGCCGGCCAGAATTTCTCAAAAATCCGGGGCTCGTCGTTTTGCCAGCCCAAGGCCGAAATGTAGTTGGAAAGCGCGTCTAACCAAACGTAAACCACGTGCTTTTGGTCAAAGGTAACGGGGATACCCCACGAGAAGGAGGTGCGGGATACGCACAAATCCTCTAAGCCGGGTTTAATAAAGTTGTTAATCATCTCGTTTTTGCGCATCTCGGGCTGGATAAAGTCGGGGTGACTCTCGTAATACTCCAGCAAACGGTCGGCGTATTTCGAAAGGCGCAAGAAATAAGCCTCCTCCTCGGCGGCCTTAACCTCGCGGCCACAGTCGGGGCATTTGCCGTCTACCAACTGGCTTTGGGTCCAGAAAGACTCGCAAGGGGTGCAGTAAAGGCCCTTGTAGGTGCCCTTGTAAATGTCGCCCTGCTCGTATAATTTTTGAAAAATGGTTTGCACCGTTTTTTCGTGGTAACCGTCGGTGGTGCGAATAAACTTGTCGTAGCTGATGTTCAGCAGCGACCACATATCTTTAATACCGGCAACAATATCGTCAACAAAGGCCTTGGGGGTCACGCCGGCGGCAGCCGCACGCTCCTCGATTTTTTGGCCGTGCTCGTCGGTACCGGTTAAAAACATCACGTCAAAGCCCCGCATTCGCTTATAACGGGCAACGGTATCGGCTGCAACGGTGGTGTACGAGTGCCCGATATGCAGCTTACCCGAGGGGTAATAAATGGGGGTGGTGATGTAAAAATTCTTGTCTGCCATAGGAATTCCTCCAAAAAATGCGTATTGTATAGGCCAATGTTACCCATACACAGTTACTATACCACATTTTTTGCCAAAGCAAAAGCCTTTTTTATGATTTTACTGATTTTTTGGGTGAGAATAGGTACTGCACCCCAAAAAACACCGCCAAATGCACCGCGCCCTCGACCAAAACAAATCCCAAGGCCGAGCCGTGGGACAACAGCCCCGCCACGCTATACCCCAAAGCCCCGCCCAACAGGGTACCCAAAAGGGGGGTAAGCACCCAACCCGCCCAAGGCAGGCGCACCTCTGCAATTTGCAGCAGGCGGCGACAGTTGAGGGTAGAGGTTAATATATTGCTGACCACCATAATGCCCAAAAAGCCGTATATGCCGGTTTGGGGCACCAAAACCAGCACCAGCAAAATGCGAATGCTCATATCTATGCAGTTGTATTTTAAAGAACTGACTTGCTGATTCAGCCCCTTAAGCATACCGTCGGCAATGCTCTCTAAATACATAAAGGGAATAATCGGCGCCAATACACGAATCATCTGCCCCACCTGCGCGTCGGCATATACCACCTGCCCCAATTGGGGTGCGCAGGCAAAAAACACGCCCCCAATGGCAATAGACAGTATGCAGGTTACAGAGAAGGCGCGGCGCACCAGGGCCTGCATTCGCGCGGTGCTGCCCCCTGCCACAGCCGCCGAAATTTCGGGGAGCAGCAGCGTAGACATGGCCGACAAAAAGGAAGCGGGGAAAAACAGCAGCGGAATGGCCATACCCTTTAGCTTGCCAAACATCGCCACCCCTTGGGTCTGTGACGCGGCAAAATGGGTAAGGCCGGCGGGCACCAGCAAATTCTCGGCGGTATGCAGAGCGGTGGTTAAATACTTGCTGCCCGATATCGGCAGGGCAACCTGCAAAATCCGCTTTGCGGTATGCCGCAGGTGATTTTGCCCCCGGGGCGCCCTGCGGCGGGCAAAAAAATAGCTTACCCCCAAATAAAGGCAACCGGCGGCCTCGGCCAAGGTGTCCCCCAGCAGCACTGCGGCAGCCGCGGCGCCCACCCCCAAGGGGGCAAAGCGGTACAGCAAAAATAGAATTACCCCAATGCGCACCGCCTGCTCGGCCAGCTGCGCCACCGAAGGGGCAGCGGTTTGCCGCCGCGCAATAAAGTACCCCCTAAGGCAAGAGGATACCCCCATAAAGGGCAACGAAAAGCACAGGATTTTCAGCGCCGGCACCGCTCGGGTGTCGCGAATAAACTCTACCGCAATTTCTTCGGCGCCAAAATATACGACCAAGCAAGATACCACCGCCACCGGCAGGGTGCACAGCAGCGCCCGCCGCAAAATATGGGCCGAGGTTTTTTGTTCGCCCGATTGCTCGGCCACCATACGGGTTACGGCGGTACAAATGCCCGAAGAGGCAAAGGTAGCGGCCAACACGTACACCGAAAAAATCATTTGGTACAGCCCCACGCCCTCGGCGCCGATTTTACCCGCCAAAAACACCCGAAATACAATGCCCACCACCCGCAACACAAAGGACGTAGCGGTTAAAATGATGGTATTTTTGATAAAAACGTGGCCGCCCATTGCCCACTCCCCCAAAATTTAGCTTTGTACATTCTATTGCGGGACAAGGCGGGTATATTCCCCAAAAAAAGAGAAACCCTAAACAATGGGTGATAAAATGACAGGAAATATTCGCAACGACATTGCCGCCTTTGACCTTTTGGTAGGGGCGTCGCAGAATTTTGACATCGTGCGCCGGGATTTGGTGCTGGCCGAGCGCACGGCCGCCTTATTTTTTGTAGACGGCTTTTTAAAGGACGAGGTTTTTGAAAAGGTAATGGAGTTTTTGTTTAAGCTCAAAAAAAGCGACATTAAAAATATGGCCGATATGCGCACCTTTTCAAAGCAATTTATGCCCTACGTAGAGGCGGGGTGGTCGGCCGATATGCAAACCATAGCCACCCGGCTGCTGTCGGGGGTGGCGGTGCTGTTTTTAGAGGGCTTTGCCGACGCGCTGCTGATTGACGCCCGTACCTACCCCGTACGCTCTATTGAGGAGCCCGAGAAGGATAAATCCTTACGGGGCAGCCGGGACAGCTTTGTAGAAACCCTGATTTTTAACACAGCGATGATTCGCCGCCGCATTCGCGACCCGCGGCTTAGAATGGAGTACCACCAAATCGGCACCGGCTCGAAGGTCGACGTGGCCATTAGCTATATCAGCGGCCAGGCCGACCCCAAAATTTTAGATAAACTGCGAAAACGGCTGCAAAGGGTGCAATTAAACGGCATTTCGATGACGGCCCAGGCCCTGACCGAGGCGCTGGTGCCCTCTTTCTTTTTTAATCCCTTCCCTAAAATTCGGTTTACCGAGCGGCCCGACTACGCCAGCGCCTGCATTTTAGAGGGGCGCATTGTGCTGATTATGGACAACTCCCCCTCGGTAATGGTTTTTGCCACCTCGCTTTTTGATTTTACCAAAGAAATTGACGATTATTATTTCCCGCCGTTGACGGGCACCTACGTGCGCACCATTCGGCTGCTGGTGTCGCTGCTGACGGTGTTTATGACCCCCTTGGCGCTGTATTTTTTGGAGCGACCAGACCTGATTCCCGAATGGTTGGCCTTTATGCGCATTGCCCAGCCGGTGCAGCTGCCGTTGCTGTGGCAATTTTTGGTGCTGGAATTTTTAATCGACGGCCTACGGCTGGCCTCGGTGAACACCCCCTCCTCTCTTTCCAACTCTTTAAGCATCGTAGGGGGTCTGCTGCTGTCGGAATTTGCCATTATGGTAGGCTGGTTTACCGCCGAGAGCATTTTGTATATGGCCTTTGTAGCCATTGCCAGCTACAGCCAGCCCAGCTTTGAAATGGGGTACGCTATGAAGTTTGGGCGGGTACTGCTGCTGGTGCTGACCCACTTTTTTGGCCTGTGGGGCTTGGGCGGCGGCACGCTGCTGCTGTTTGTAACCATGCTGACAACCAAAACCTTAAGCGGCCGCGGGTATTTGTACCCCGTTATCCCCTTTAATTTAAAGGACTTCCTTCGTATTTTCATCCGCCCGAGGGTTAAAAATCCGGAGGAATGACGTTGTAAATAAAAAAGCTCCCGCAACGCCACATAGCGTTACAGGAGCTTTTTGTTTTACGTTAGTTGGGATATTTGATTTTGTTGGGCTTTAGGTTGCTTAAAGCGTAGCGGTGCTCTTTTACGGTTAAAGCCTCGCCCATAGCCTTTAAGCTGGCATCGTACTCGTCTTGACGGGCAATGCTCAGCAGGTAGCTGTTTAAGTACTCTAAATAGTAGTCGTCGCCCAACGGATCTAACTTAACCACCAGGGCAATGCTGTTGGAATCCTCGGCTTCAATCACCTTAATATCGCCAATCTCCATCTCTTTCAAAATGTCGTAATTGTCAGAGGCCATATCGCCGGTCTTTTCGTTGCCGTAGATTTGGGCATAGGGGTTTTTGGGGCCGTTTTCTTTATCCTCAGCCGATTGATTGGCGTACTTATCGGCCTCGGCCACCTCGTTGTACTCTTCGTACACGGTGATAAAGCTCTCGCCCTTTTCCAAACGGTCTTTTAAGGCGTTCAGCTTGGTGCGAATGTCGGTAATCTCGGCAGTTTCTAAGGCTGCGCCCTCACTGTCTACCAAAGAGGCTTCAATAACGTTGGCAAAGGCAAAGTTGCCGGTCATCGTGTCCTTCAGCTCGCTCTCGGGCACGGGGTTGGTACCGTCTTTGCCGTAGATGGAGTTGAAGTACTTGTTGTTCATATAAGTATAACGATAATAGGCTTTAAAAGTGTCATAAGAAACGCCGTTGCCGCCGTACAGTGCCGAGTAGCCGTAAGAATCCCACATATACTTGGCGTACATTTCAATGGTTTGCTCGTCGGCCGAGTCGATGGGCATATCCAGCTCAATTAACTTGTCTTTTAAAGCAACGAACTGACTGCAAACTGCAACGGCGCGGTTTTTAACCCAGGTGTAATAGGGCACGTCGTCAATCTTTTGCTTTTTGTAGTTCACGTCTGTGGTGCTTTCGCCGGCAGCGGTTAACTGCTCGGTTACCTTCTCTTGCCCCTCACCGTCGGCCTGAATTAAGGCGCACAGGTAAAAGGCGGCCAAAACGTCATCGTCGCCAATGGTTAATGCAATCTCATCCTTGGGGTGGCAGGCGGCACAGCTAACGGCCAGAGCCAGCACCAAAATCAGAGCAAAAAGTCTTTTTACTGCTTTCATCTTATAACTCCGTTCTGCCCGAGGGCATATAATTTATCATAATAAAAAAATTATATAACACTTTGCTTAAAAAGTCCAGTTTTTTTTGCAGTAAGAGCCAAAAATAAGCTATTGCATCTCGTCGGCCAGCAAAAGCACCGCCGTAAGCGCCGCTATGGGCGCCGTTTCGGCCCGCAATATGCGGGGGCCCAAGGTGGCGGTAACGGCACCGGCTTGCTGCATTTGCTCGGCCTCGTCTGCGCCAAAGCCCCCCTCGGGGCCGGTAACCATAGCCAGGGTTTTGGCGCCCTTTATGGGCAGTTGGGTTAAGGGCCTGCCCCCTAACTCCCAAAAAAACAGAGCCAAATCGTATTGCTTTAGCTCGGCCGCGCAATCGGCAAAGGAGATACACTCCCCCACCGTGGGGATTTTGCCCCGACCGCTTTGGCCTGCGGCCTCGGCGGCGATTTTTTGCCAGCGGCTGATTTTTTTGGCCATAGATTTTTCGTCGGGCCGCGAAACGCACCGGGCGGACACCACCGGCACCACGTTAGACACCCCCAGCTCTACCGCCTGACGGACGATGTGATCGGCCTTGTCTGCCTTGGGCAGGCACATATACAGCGTTACCTGCAACGCGGGCTCGGTTTGGCTGGGGTGGCTTTGCAGCACCCGCAGGTACACCGTGTCTTCGGTAATGCGGTCAATCTCGCAGTCGTACTCGGTCATTTGGGTGTCGCACACGGTAAGCTGCTCCCCCGGCCGCATACGCAGCGACCGAGCAATGTGAGCCGCGTCGGGGCCGGTAATTTGGTGCAGCCCGCTGAAATTTTCTACAAAAAACTTGGGCATTTATTTATTCATCCTCGTCTTTTTTGGGGTTACCCGATTCAAACTCGGTTAAAAAAGAATCGTCAATTACAAAGCCGTCGGTAGGCTTTTGCGGGGTCGCCTTGCTTTGGCCGCCCAGCACAAACTCCTCGGCCTCGCCGTCCTCCGAGTCGTTAAACCATTCGTCGGTATCGGGCAGGTTGGCGGCATCCTCCTCGTCGTAGGCCGCCCATTGCAGCTCCAGCAGCTCCCGCTCGGGGTACTCGTTAATTTGCACGGGGTTGCGGCGGTGCAAAATAAAGAATACGACGGTGTACAGCAGGTACAAAATAACCGCAATTAAGGTAACGATTACGCCAACGTCAAAGCCGGGAGTGCGATAGGTAAAGCGAATCTCGTTGGTGCCTGCCGGGGCCACCACCGCCATAAAGCCGGCGTTGACCTTCTCGACCTGCGCAGGTTGCCCGTTTACCGTAGCCGACCAGCCCGCCTCGTAGGGCACCGAGAAGAATACCAAATTCTCTTTGCCCAAGGTAATGGTGGCGCTAAAGCCGTTTTTATCGTGGGAGAAGTGCGAAGCGGCGTTTTGGGCCAGCTTGGCGCAGTCCATAGCAAAGGTTTCGTTGTCAAAGGCGGGGGCGGTTTTTTCGGGCAGCACCGGCGCGTCGTCGGGCAAAGCCTCTGCGCCATCTTCGGCGCCGTCTTGACCATCGGTAGCCTCTGTGTCGGCCTCCTCATCCCCCGAAGAAAGCTCCTCTGCCGGATCTTTGTAATCCTCGTAATGTATTAACGATTCATCGTAATCGTAATCTTCTTCGTAGATCTCCTCCTCGGAGCCGAAAATATTGTACCCCTGGTTGATGTTGGTCAGCAGGTGGCCGTATTTTTCGGCCTGCTCGTCGGTGAGCAAAATGGCTTTGAGCATCATATTCGAGCGATTGGTCTCGCCGTAGTAGCTGCACTCGGCATCGCTCATATAGTAGGTGTAGGTAAAGCCAAAGGGGATGTAATTCTCATTCTCGTAAATGCGGTAGCCCTTTTGGTTGCCAATGAATTTGTAGCCCGGCATTTGGGTGCCCGAGCCGGTGTCAAAGCTGTTGCCGCCCTCGCGGTTGATTAAATATTTTACCGACAGCAACGACCTTGCCGCATAAGAGGCGGTGGTGGGTCGGCTGGCTACGCCGCGGTCCTCACCCACGTACTCCCAAAACTCGGTAACCGAGGCCGGCACAATAGAGTTAAAGGCGTTGATGCTTTGCAGGCCTAAGAACATACCCGTATTGTCAACACCCTCGTAAATATCCACGCGGTAGGTGTCGCTGTTGGGGTCGGGCAGGTCTACCCCTCCCTCAATTAAATGGTCAATCATAACCTGGTCGGTAAAGGCGTGCTGCTTGCCCGAGTGGATAAAGAACGCGGCATACAGCACCGATATAATGCAAATGACCGCCACGCTTGTGCGGTAGAAGAATTTGGGATTTTTGCGCAAGGCCCGCAGTAAAATAATCAATAGCACCAGCGACACCAGGGCAATTAAGCAGGTCACCCAATAGCGGGTAATATACATTTTATTGGTGGGCTCGGTAAATACACCCCACTGCTCAATTTTGCCGTCGGTCACCTGGGAGGGGCAAAGGCCGATCACCAAAGAGGTAACCAGCGTAATGCCAAAGCTCCACCGCCAGGCGCTGTTCCAGTGGATGCTGCGGTCTTCTATAGCCATAGCGGTGGCAAGACACATCATAAGCACCGGCATAAAGAACCAACGGGCGTAATAGGCGCTGTTAAACATATAAAAGGCGCTGTTTAAAATAGGCACCAGGGCCATAAAGGCCATAATGCAAATCACACGGCGCAGCCACGAGCCCTTTTTGGCCTGCAGCCAGGCGATAACCCCCGTCATACCAAACAGGGGCAGCCAGCCGCCCAACGAGGACCATTTTACGTCGGCCCCGGGGAAGAACACCGGCCGCGCGGGGATATCCGGCGGGAAGAAAAAGCACTGCAGAATGTTTAAGTAAATCTGCTCTTTGCCGTACATCAGGGCGTTCCAGCCGTAAGAGATGCTCTCTAACCGATTGTTTTGAATTACCGCCAAAAAGGCCGGCAGCAGCAGGGCCGCGCCCATAGCCACGCCCAGCACCGCCTCAAACACCATCCAGAAAAAGCGGGAGGGCTTTTGCTTCCACACGTTTTTGGTAAAGGTTCGCACCACCCAATAAATAATGGCGAACACCACCATACCGTAAAAGAAGAAGTAATTGGATACCGCGCAGATACACACCGCCGCCGCAAAAATACCGCGACGGTTTTCTACCAGCAGGTACTCCATCCCCAGCAATAAAATGGGGAAGAAGATTATGGCGTCGTGAAAATGGTTGAAAAAGATATTGTACACGCTAAAGCCCGAGAAGGCGTACAAAAGCGCCCCCAGCATAGCGGTATTGGCCTGCTTGGTAAAGCGGCGAATGTAAAAGTAGGCGGTAAAGGCCGAAAGGCCGAATTTTAAAATCAGCATGGGGCCCATTAAATAGGGCACCATCCAATTGGGGAAGGGCAGGGTCAGCCAGAAAAAGGGGCTGCCCAGCAGGTAAAAGCTGTATGTGCCCATAAAGTTTACGCCTAAGTCGGTGTTCCAGTCCCAAAAAACCTCCCCCGATTTAACGGCGGCGTGGCACATTTGGTAAAAGGGAATCTGCTGCACGTTAAAATCCCCGTAAAACAGAAAATACCCCCGGTCCTGCAGCATAAAGGGCAAAAAGAAGGCGGCAGCGGCGACCAAGGCCAGCCAAAGGGTCTGCCAATGCTTTTCTTTTTGGGGGGCTTGTAAATTAGAGCTTAGATTCTGCATTTTTTACGTCTACCTCCGTTGTTTGAGAGTCTTGGGGCGGTGTAAGAAAAAACCGCACGCAGCAATAGGTGGTGTAGGCAAACAAAAGCAGGTTTGCCACCGAGAAAATCACCAGCCAGGTGTCGTAAAGACCGTTTTGGTTCCAGGCTACGCCCTGATTGTTGTTGCGCAGCAGCAAAAAGGCTTGGTTAATCAGCGTAATTACGCTCAACCCCGTAAAGCAATGTAAAAAGCGGCGGTCGCGGTGGGTAATATAGGCCATCAGCGCAAAGGGCAGCACCACGATTTGGTATCTTTCGTGCATACGGGTCATAAGCATAAACAGGCACTGCATAAAGTAAAGGCTGCCCACCCAAATGCAGCGGCGCTTGCCCAGCGCAAACAAGGCAACCAGCCCCGCCACGCTCAGCACCGTAAGCACCGCGCTCAGGTGGCCGTAGGTAACGCTGCCAAATAAAATTTTAGAGTCCTCCACCCAGTTGAGCTTTAAAATACCGTATAAATTGAAGGCGTTTAAGGTGCAATGGGGGTATTTGCCCGCGCCGCCGAAGTATACGTCAAAAATCAAAAGCGGGTCCTTAGCGCCCATAGAAAAGGGCAAAAATACGCAAACCACCGTTACAAGGCCCCAGCCCAACGCCTCCAGCGCTTTTTTTAGCGGGCAGGCATAATAAAGGGCTATTAGGTACACCGGCACAAAAAACAGGCATTGGTGCTTGGTCATACAAGCAATGGCAAAGCTCACAAAAGAGAGGTTGACGCGCCCGCTTTGCAGCAGCCAAAAGCTCAGCAATAGGCAAAAGCACATAACGCTGTCGGTCTGACCCCACATAGCGCTGTTAAAGAACATTGAGGGGTTAAGCGCCCAGGCCGCGGCGGCAAACAAGCCTGCTGCGGGGCTATGCTTTTTGCAAATGCAGTATAAAAGCAGGGCGCACAGCGTATCAAAAACAATGGGCCAGAATTTCATTAAAAACATCTGGGTAACCTCGTGCAGGCCTACCCCGCCCCAAGCCTTGTAGGCCAAGCCGGTAAGCCACAAAAAGAACAGGTATACCGGCGGGTAGTCTAAGGTAATCTGCTCGGCACGGGTGTACACCGTAAACAGGCCGTTGGGCAAATCCACCGCCCAATTGCGGTACCAATAGGTGTCAAAGGTATTAACGTACCCCAAGCCTACGGCAAATCTGGCCAAGCCGGCAAAAAGCAACAGCATAGCCAATATAGCCCAAATATTTTTTTGTTGTTTTACGTCTGCATGCAAAGGGCAACCCCCCCTATTTTTTAAGAAATAAAGAATTGTATTGATATTATACCAGTAAATGTGGTAATATTCAATGTAGGAAATTGTTAAATTTACGAGGTGTTTTTTGTGAGCCATTTTTACGCTATGCTGTTTCGTATGAAATATATCAACCGTTGGTCGCTAATGCGCAATATGCGCACCGAGACTTTAAGCGAGCACACCTTAGAGGTAGCCTTTATTGCCCACGCCCTGGCGGTGCTGGCCAAGGAGCGCTTGGGGCAAGCGGTGGACGTAGAATCGGTGCTGCTGTGCGCGCTGTTTCACGACACGCCCGAGATTATCACCGGCGACCTGCCCACCCCCATTAAGTACTACAACCGCCAAATCAACGAGGCCTACGGACAAATTGAAGAGGGCGCCAAAGAAAAGCTGTTGAGCCTTTTGCCCGCCGACCTGCAAGGCGAGTACGCTTCGGTGTTTGCCCCTACTGCCGAGGTACAGCAGCTGGTTAAGGCGGCCGACAAGCTGCAGGCCCTTTTAAAATGCACCGACGAAATTGCCTGCGGCAATCGGGAATTCTCGGCGGCGCACACCGCCACGTTAGAGAGTATTCACGCTTTGGGCTGCCCTGCGGCCGAGCTGTTTTTAGAAGAATACCTGCCCAGCTTTTCGTTGCCGCTGGACGAGCAAAAATAAAATTTTACCCCTCTTAAGAAATGTTTACATTTTTGTGTCTTGCTATTTTGACAAAATTCAAGTATTATATACTGTAGACTTTACGTGATTGGAGATGTACGTATGGCAGACGTAAGCAAGCTTTGTATGGGTTGTATGCGCCAGAAGCCGGAAAACGGCCCCTGCCCCGCCTGCGGCTACAACAACGAGCCTGAAACCAACCCCGCCTTTTTACCCAACGGCGCCACCGTGGGCAACGGCCGCTATTTGCTGGGCAAAGCCATAGAAAATAACGGTGAGGGCATTACCTACATTGCCTTAGACCAAGAAAACGATATTACCGTAACGGTACGGGAGTACTATCCCTTAGGCCTGGCCGAGCGTCAGGGCGACGGCTCGGTAAAAATCATCCCCGGCAACGAGTTTTCGTTTAACGAGGGTTGTTTGCTGTTTTTAGAGCTGTCTAAAAAGCTTTTAGAGCTTAAAGACCTGCCGATTTTATACCCCGTATTAGATATTTTTGAAGAGCAAGGCACCGCCTACCGCGTAAGCGCCGACGTGCCCGCCATTAAACTGCGCGAATTTTTAATGCGCAACGGCGGCACCCTGCGCTGGGAGCAGGCCAAGCCCCTGTTTGTACCGCTGATTGCCTCGTTAAAATCCCTGCATGACGCAGGTGTTATTCACCGCGGCATCTCGCCCGACACTTTAATGGTGGGGCGCGACGGTCGCATTCGCTTAACCGGCTTTTGCATTGCGCCGGCCCGCACCGTGCCCAGCTATTTAACGGCACAGCTCTTTCCGGGGTTTGCCGCCATTGAGCAATACGGCTCTATGGGCACCCAGGGGGATTGGACCGACATTTACGGCTTTGGTGCCACCCTATACCGCACCTTAGTGGGTAACCCGCCCCCCGAGGCCACTGACCGCTTAAACAAAGACGGCTTGATGATTCCCTCTAAAATTGCCCAGGGGATTCCCACCAACGTGCTTAAAATGATGTCGGGCGCGTTGCAGATTTTGCCCGAGGAGCGCTCCCAGTCGATGGATGAGATTCGTGAGGATTTATCGCAGGTAGACGGCAAGCACCCCGTTGCCCGCCCCACCCCCTCGGCCGGCAAAAAGGGTAAAAAAGGCAAGAAAAAGAACTCCAACAAAAAATATGCCCTTTGGGCGGCCTTGGCCACCGCTTTGCTGCTGGTGGTGCTGGTGGTTGTGCTGTATTTTACCGTTTTAAAGGGCGACGGCGGCAGCGACGTCAGCTCGCAGGAGCCCAGCTCTATGCCCTCGCTACCCATTTCCTCGATAGAGTCCACCGTTACCAGCAACGAGCCTACGGTAAAGCTGTATACCCTGCCCAACTTTAAGGGCAAAACCTACGCCGAGTTAATCGGCGCCGTAGATTATAAGGGCTTTTACGAGTTTGAGCTGGTGTCTAAGGCCTACGTGGGCAACTACAAGGCCGGTCAGGTGTACGAGCAATCCCCCGCCGCGGGCGACGCCGTACCCAAGGGCACCAAGGTGCAGCTGTTTGTAAGCTTAGGCCCCGTAGAGGTCAGCGTACCCAACGTTATTGGCTTAACCGAGAGCGAGGCCAAATTAAAGCTGTACGAAGCAGGGTTTATCCCCGGCAGCATTGAGGTGTTAGAGAAATACGACGCCTCGGCCACCCCCGGTGTGGTGATTGAGGCCGACCCGGGCGTTTCTCAAAAAACCGTGGTAGAGGCCGGTGTTACCATTTACATCAACTCTTACCAGGGCGACGTACCCAACGTAGGGTTTTAAAATTTACAGTAGAAAAAAGGCCACGCTTTTAGGGGTTGTATCCGGGAGGACACAACCCCAGTTTTATTCGCCTTACGGCGAGTTATATTGCTACGCAGTTATATTCGGCTATCGCCGAGTGATATTGCCTTCGGCAGTTTAAGAGCGAATAAAATATAACTAAAACCGCAAGGTTTTAATATCACTTTGCCGTTAGGCAAAATAACACTGTGAGACCCGTCTCACAATATCACTATTAAAACATTTTTTGAGATAGTAAAACGGATGTGCAGAAATTCTACACATCCGTTTAATATTTGTCTCATACCGTAGCAAGCAGGGAAAATGCATACCACGTTTTCTGCACCTTTTAATTGCATTATATCACGCTTTATGGCCGATAAAAAAGGCTATGCATAGAAAAATCCGCCCGAATGCTTTGGGTAACAAAAGGCCCCTTTGTGTAAAGGGGCCTTTTTTATTTTTTCGACTCTTTTTCAAAGGCGGTGGGCGAAAGCTGGGTGTACTGCTTAAACACGCGGCTGAAGTAGTGCACCGAGGCAAAGCCCACCAGCTCGGCAATTTGGGTAATGCTTAAATCCCCTTGGCGTAAAAACACTTTGGCGCGGTTGACCCGCACGGTATTGATATAATCTATAATGGTAATACCGTAGGCCCGTTTAAACAACGTGCACAGGGCGTTTTTATTGATGTTATACATCTGTCCCAGCTCGGCCAGGGTGATTTTTTCGGTGGCGTTTTTGCTGATGTGGTAATGCACCTTTTCTACAATGGCCTGACTTTGGCGGCGAGAATCCTCGGGCTGGTCGAAGGTTCGAATAAAGTGGATTAAAAAGGACTCCATCTTTAGTCGCGCCATTTGATAGCAGGCAAAGGCGCGACTGGGGCGAATCTCCATCTCGGCACGGTAGGGCAAGCCGTAGGGGGGCAAAAAGATATTGGTGTTCTCCCGCTGCACGTCAAAAATAATCTCTTGCAGAATTCTGCTCATTCGCATCGGGCGAATGGAAAGGCGGTCTAAAATCTCGTGGTCGCACACAAAGCCAATCAGCACCACCTTGGTCCACTGCTTGGGGATGCTGCGAATGGTGTGCTTTTGCCCTGGGCGATAGATGAGCGCCTGCCCGTCGTTTAAGGGGCCGGTGTAGGCGTCCGACTCGATTTGCACGCTGCCGCTGTCAACGTACACCATCTCACGAAAATCCACACAGTTGGTGATGCTTTGATGCTCTTTGTCGAACTCTAAGGTGTGGATATTTTTGATTTGCCGCACGGTTAGAACGCTTTGATACAACTCGTCCTTGGGCAACATAGGCTTACGACTCCTTTACGCTGACCAGCACCGGGGATTTTAAAATGCCCTGGGGCCGGAATTGATATGAATAGCTCCAATTTTCGCCGGTGGTGCGCCAGGTATCGGGCCCCCACCATACCCTTTGCCATTTTACGCTGTGCAGCTGGCCAAAGATGTTTATGCGAGTGCCCACAAAGGTTACGTCTACCTGCTTGGCGCCGGCAGGCAACTCTGCCCGATAGGGGGCAAAGCAAAGGTGGGGCAAGGGCTTACCGCCCACGGCGGCTTTAACAAGCGCCCCCGCATAATGGGTAACGCTGACGCTTAAAGGCACCCTGGCAGGTGCTACCTGCAGGTGATAGGTAATATTTCCGCCGTAAAAGGGCAAGCCCTGACGGGTAATATCGCCAAAATGCAGCCGCTTTACGGGCGGGGTAACGGTGCACTCGCAGCCGGCTACCTGCACCCCAAAATCGCCCAACAAATAGCACACCTCGAGCTCGGTTTGGGGGCCAAAGGGCATAGCAAGCTCTAAAACATTCTCGCCCACCTGCACGGGGGGTAATTCTACCTTTTGGATACTTGGGTGGGTGTACCAGCCGCAGACTTTGCCTGCAGGTTGGCCGTTGAATATAATTTTTGTAGTGGCGGCATTTTCTATACCCAGAGCCACGTTTTTTACCTCTATTTGGCTGTTAAAGCGGTACCGCAGGCGCAAAACACAGGGTTCGGCCGCCTTGGGCAGCACCCAAGGCTGGGTGGCCACGCCCCCCGCCATAGATTCGCCGCCCAGAGCCATACGCAGCCCCTCGCCAATGCGCAAAATTTCTTCTTTGGGCTGCCACGGGGCATCTTCTAAGGCGTATTCGGCCATATCTAAAAGCAAAACGTTGGGCTCCTGCAGGGTAATGGGAACGGCCTGCAGATATTGCTGCTGCTCGGTGTACCCGGCAGCTGCCCAAGGGGGCAAGGGTTGGGTTTTTTCTTTAACAGCAGGCAACAGTTGCAGCAGCAGACTGTCGTGATTATACATCGTCTGCTCTATGAGCGTGCTGCCCTTTTTGTGGGCATATTGGGCGGGGTAGGTCTCGCCGTACATAGTGTCATAGACGGTGGGTTTCCACAGCCCTGCGATTTTAAATTGCAGCCGCCGCGGTAGGGTGAAATCCTCGTTTTTATTGGCCTGCCCAATAAACAGCCAGCGATTCTCCCCCTCTTGCCGCAGCTGGTATAAAATATCCCCGGGGTTAGAGCTAATACGCCCCAAGGGGGTATTTGAATATGTCACCTGGAGTTGACGGTAGGGCTGTAAGGCCTGCACCAAATCTATCTCGTCAAGCTCTACCCTTTGGCAACGGGCATACAGCTGCTTTGGGCGGTCACTTACAGCGCCGTCGCACCAGCGAGGGGCGCCGCCCACAAACAGCACCCTGCCACCCTTATCGGCAAAGGCCTCTAAGCGCTCTAAGGTGGTGCTGCGCAGCATTTGACAGCCGGGCACCAAAATTACGTCGTAGGCGCACTGCCCCACGGGGAACTGCGCGCCGATATCTGCTATATTACAATCGCTCGGCAGGGTGGCCTCGCAGATGTAATCAAAATCAAAGGTGTTTTCAAGCAGCCAATCGGTTACCTTGGTAAAACGCTCCTGCACCCCGTCGCGGGCGGCTTGGGTGTGGGTTTTAGGGCCCCAATGCATCCAATAGCTCTCTATAGGGTGCACCACGCCTATGCGGGCCACCGCCTTGCCGCGGGTAAGCACGGTGTTTAAGCGGGCAAAATAGTCCTCTATCAGCTTATAATCCTCTACCCAAGGGGCGGGCTCGTTAAAGGTGGGCGGGTAATCCCGCTTGGCCTCGCCCTGCATAGAATACCAGGCCAAGTGGGGCGTACGCACCGTTACGCCCAAGGCGGCCTGCCAGTCGCCCTGCTGTTTTAGGCCCCTGAAATCAAAATCCCAGTTGGTGGCGCCGTACAGCTCGGCGGTCATACCCTCTTTGCCCTGCTGTCGCACCACAGACTGGGCCTGCTTGCAAATAAAGAAGGGGCGGTCGTCGTCTAAAACGTCTACCCCCGGCAAGCCAAAGGCAGGATACATACGCATAGCCTCGCCAATGGCGCTGGTTTGGCCAAAAAACGAGTCCTCCTCGGCTAAATGGCCGGTAAACTGCAGGCCGTGAGCTTGGCACCAGGCGCTGTAGGGTAAAATATACCCGGTGTAAAAACGCCAAGCAATATGGTCGTGAAAACGGTAGCGGAACCGGCTGGGCTGCCCGTCGGGCAGGTTCCACACCAGCTCGGGCAGGGCGGCAAAAATATCGGCGCCCCCGTAGGCAGCGGCAAAGCTCTCGGGCAGGTCGTCGGTCCAAGGCAAGCGCATCTCATACCCCTCGGCGTGGGGGTCGGGCAGCAGCCGCTTCCAAGCGGCGGCGGGCTCGTCGGTAAATACGGCGGGTATGCTTTTGCCGAATTTTTCGCCAAAGCGAGCGGCATAAGCCTCGTGGGTCACCCGCAAAAATTCAGCGGTGGCGGCAGGGTTCAGGCGGTCAACCTCGCCCTGGCCGTTAAAGTAGCCGCTGTCACCGTGAATCATTTTATACACATAATATTTAAACCCCTCCTGCGGGGCTTCGTCTTTTGCAATGGGGCGGTAAGACGTTAAATATCCCTCGTCGTCCAATACCACCTGATATGACATTATGTAAACCAATCGGCTGTGCTCCTGCTGCGGCACGCGGGTCATAACCAAATAGCGGCAGCGGTAATCCTCCTTTTGGGTGACCAGGCCCCCCGCCTGCCCCGAGGGCCAGCGGTCCTCGTCGTAAAGCCAGGCCAGCATATCTTCTTTTTCGGCCTTGTCAATGCAGGCACTTACCATTTCAAAAAATTCGTCGCTTAAATAGGGGGTTTGCAGCCCCGTGCGCACGTGCATATAAAAGCCGCCAAAGCCCATTTTTTTAAAGGTCTCTATCTGGCGACACAGTTCTTCCTTTTCTAAACGGCCGTTCCAGGCCCAAAAAGGGGCGCCGCGATACTCGGCGGTGGGGTTTTGGAACAAGGCCTTGTCTAAAGGCTTTTTATTCTTGGGATACAGCATTACCCATTCTCCTTTGCGGCGGATAAGCAATCGTTATACCACTCTAATTTTTCGCCCTCGTACCAAAAATCGGGGCGGGTACGCAGCTCGTCTAAGGCGGCGTCTACGTATTCCTTAGCATTCCATAAATACAGCTCGGCGTTGCCGCAGGTGGTTTTGCGTAACAAGCCTTTTTTCTCTAATTCGTCCTGCATAATGTGGGCGTGGTACATTAAAAATACACCCTCGCCGCCGTTTTCTTCACTCTTTAGGCGGGCCTGCAGGGCGGCTCTTTTTTGTGGGTCTTTCACGGAAGATAATAATTCCTCGGTAAGCAGACCCTCAACGTAGTGCTTCATGGTAATGGGGCGGGAGCCGCAACCCAACAGCAAAATTTTGCCGTTCATACGGTAGAGCTTGGCCCAAGGCGAACTTTCGGCAAAAAGGTCGTTACCCCAAGCACTGATATGGTGGCCGTAGGCGGTGTGCTCAAAGGTCAACTCATAGGCATACTTGCCGCGAGCCGCCACCGAGTGACTGGGGTGATTGCTGCGGTAGACGTAAATCTGTTTGCGAAAATACTCGTTTAAATAGCCCACGTCGGTGGGTTTGTCCATATACCAGCTGCTGCGCAGACTTTTTTGGTCGGTTTGGCAAATGGTAGGAAATACCAAGGTGCCCTCTTTGCCCAAAACGTCCTCGATGCCGCCAATTACGGCAGCGGCACCGCCCTCTACGGGGCCTAAGCTTTTATAGGCCGAGTGCACCAGCAAAATATCGCCGGGCGCCACGCCCAAGGCTTTTACTGCGTCAGAAACGTCTTGCCTGGTTACCATAGGTTACAAAACTCCTTTTAGTGAATATCTAACAGCTTGGCCGCATTGTCGTAGGCAATTTTGCGGAACACCGTTTGGCTGATTTTGCCCTGCTCTTTCCAGGAAATCAGCAGCTTATCCAGCTCCACCGGTGTGGTGGGGGTAATCATATCGGTTCCAAAATATAATCTATCCTGGAACTCGGTTAAAAAGCGGGGGCCGTACTCCGGGTCGCGGGCCAGGGCGGCGTAGGCGGTGCCGTCGGACAAATCACCCTGCAAATTGGGGTATTTGCGGAACAGCTTGGGCACCACACCCTCTTCTGTAATGGGGCCCTCGGGGTCGTAGCCCACCTGGCTACCCTTCCAGCTGAACATATACCCGCGGGAAGCCACGGTGTCTAACTTGCCTAACTCGTGCCAAAACACGGGGCCGTGACCGAACAATTTTAAATTGGGGAAGGTCAATAAAGAGTACTCCAGTTGGGGCAGACCCGGGTCGTCGTATAAACCAAAGTTGCCGAATTTCACCGGCGAGCCATCATACACCAGGGGCAACCCCACCTCCTCAGCGGCGGCAAACAGATTTTGCACCATCGGGTCCATAATCTCCATATTGGGCATAACCTCGCCCACGCCCTTACAGCCAATGCTTTTATAATAGCGCAGAACGTCGGCCAAGGGGGCGCGGGGGGAATTTTTGCGGCAACGGGGGTCTACGTTGCAATAGGGGATAAATCTATCCGGCCATTTTTCGGCCATTTCCACAATATCCTCCACCTGCTGGGTAAAATAGATTTCGGGGCTTACAAAGGGCAGCAAAACCGCCATTTCAATTTTCAATTCATCCATTCTTTTGAGCAGCTGCTCGGGGGTGTGCATGGTGGTCATCGTCTTTTTGCGGTAGGCGTGGGTATGAATATCAATAAACATAACGGTACTCCTTTTTAGTCCGAAAAC
>CAZUJI010000003.1:24480-27165 GCA_964620235.1 uncultured Eubacteriales bacterium | reverse complement strand
GGTGGGCCATCAGGGACTCGAACCCCGGACCAACCGGTTATGAGCCGGTAGCTCTGACCAACTGAGCTAATGGCCCTTACGTATTGTAAGGATACTGTAATATTATACCCATCTCTCCCCTATTTGTCAACTACAAATTTGTTGCCCGGGTATGGGGAAACCCCCGAAAAAAATTCGGGGGTCTCCTATATAGGGAAGATTGGCAAAATCTAAATTAGCGCTTTACAAAGCGGGGTTTAAGCAACAGCAATACGGCTGCAGCAGCCAATACCAGACTCATCGCCAAAATGACGTACTGCACGCTGTCGCCGGTGTCGGGACCGTTATCGCCGGCGGTGCCGCCACCGATAACCGTGCCGCCCTCGCCCTTAAGCTCGGCTGCGGTGGGCTTGCGCAGAGTGTAGCTGTCGATAAAGGCGTTTACACCGTTCATCATTACACCTGCAGAGCCCTGACGATTGGTTACACCGCTTAGGTCGAAGATCTTGGCATCGTCTAAATAGGCGCGAATGGCATCGCCCACCATAACCAGGCGCAGACGATATGCCGTTCCACGCTTTACGTCAACCTTTTGCTCGGCCAACGGTTTGCCGGCTTGACGGTCATAGATACGCAAATTATGAGAGCTACCGTCGGTATTGCCGATAATGCCCAACTCAAAACCGGCGGCGGCACTGTTCAAACGGCCGGTAATGGCTACCACCGGGCCACCGATCTCTACCGCGTCGTCCGGGTCAATGGTAACCACCGCGTCAATAACGTAGTCGGTCAATAAAGCAAAGTCGCCGTGGTTGATGTAGTTGGTAGAAATGGCCAGGTCGTGGCTTAATATCGCCTGACCGTTTTGGTAACCGCCAAAGGGCAACGCCCAGTTGAGTGCTACGTCCTGCAGTGCTTTACGGCCCTCAAAGTCGGTGCTGTAGTACACACCGTCGGCATCGGCTTGCGGTGCTTGCGGCACGTAAATGTATTCTTCGGCGTCTGTGGCCTTACGAACTACAAAATCGTCGACGTAGAAGTCGTGACCGTTAGCGCATATACCCGCAGGGCCGCTTTCGCGCTTATCGGCGGCAAATTGGCCAACCTCGCTGCCGTCTAAGTAGCATTTTACAATGTTGCCTACGAACACAAGCTTTAAGGTGTAGAAGGTATCGGGCTCTAACATATTTACGGCCATATCCCTATTGATAATACCGCCATCGGTACCACGCAGGTATAAACGGAGGTAGCTTGTGGTAATCACGCGGTCGTCCTCACCGGTGGTGGCGTACTCGTAAACCATAGTGTACTCGTAACCGCCGCCATTGGCAAAACGGCCTAAAATACCACCCATATGGGTTCTTGCGGCATTTTTGCTGGAGGAAGTATCTACCTTTACCTTTGCCTCTACCACGTAGTCGCTCAAGGCGTTGACTACCTTGTGGTTGCTTAAGTAACGAGAGCCGATTTTTAACGCGCCGTTTTTCAAAGTGCTGGCAACGGGAGGCGTATTCCAGCCGGCTTTAAAGTCACTGTCGTTAAAGTCTTCGATAAAGTAGTAGCCCTCGGGCAGTGTTTCCACAAAGGTATCGTCTTTTTCTTGCTGGGTAGGTGCACGAACGGTAAAATCGTCAATATAGCCGTCGTAGCCGTTACTGCACATACCTGCGGCACCCGAGGCGCTGCGGGTATCTTCAAACTCGCCTACCAGCTTACCGTCAACGTAGCATTTAATCACGTTGCCGATAAAGGCCATTTTTAAGGTGTACTCTTTATTCTCCACCAGTTGGCCCTTCATCATAGTATCGTTAATGGTAGTTACCGTTGCGCCACGGTGAATTAAGCGAACGAAGGTGGTGGTCAAGGCCGAGCCGTCCTGATTATTTGCATAGCTGTAGGCTAAGCCAAACTCGTAGCCCTTGCCGCTTACAACGCGGCCGGTAATACCGGAAACGGCGGTAATGGCGCCCTCACGGCTGGAGGTAGAGTCTACCCTTACCTTGGCCTCTACCACGTAGTCGGTCAGGTTTTTCACAATGGCGTGCGCACCTAAGAAACGACTACCGATTTTAAATGCGCCATCCTTCAAGTTGGCAGCATTAGGTGCCGAATTCCAACCGCTTTCAAAGGTGCTGTCGTTAAAGTCCTCAAAGAAGTAGTAGCCCTCGGGCAAAACGGCAGGACTACCGGAAGAAGTGCTGCCGGAAGAGGTACTATCGGAGGAAGTACCGCCGGGAGTTAAGGTGTCCTCTTTTTCTTGTTGGGTAACGGCGCGAACGGTGTAGTCGTCTACATAAGCCTTGTGACCATTGCGGAAGATACCTGCGGCACCGCCGGCACGCTTGACATCTTTTACCTCGTACACCAAAACGCCGTCCACGTAGCACTTAAGGGTGCTGCCGATAAAGGCCATTTTTAAGGTGTACTCTTTATTAAATTGCAATTGATTTTTTAATGCGGTAGAACCTATAATACCCGCACCCTCGCCGCGCAGATATAACCGCACGTAAGAACCGGTAACGGTTCTGTCATTATCGTCGGTGGTGGCGTAGTCAAAATTCAGGCAGAACTCGTAACCGTTGTCCGAAGCATTGCGACCTGTAATACCCGCAACGTTTGATTTTACGCCGTTTTTGCTGGAAGCACCGTCTACCTTCACCTTTGCTTCTACCACGTAATCGGTTAAATTCTTAACCACGTCGTGGC
>CAZUJI010000003.1:0-24470 GCA_964620235.1 uncultured Eubacteriales bacterium | reverse complement strand
ATGGAATACTTGCCGTCTACTACCTTGTCGACGGTGGGCATCGTGTTCCAACCGCTTTCAAAGGTGCTGTCGTTAAAGTCCTCAAAGAAGTAGAACCCGTCGGGGTTTTGGGCACCCGAAGAGGTGCTGCCGGAAGAAACACTCTCCGAAGACGTGCTACCCGAGGAGGTGCCGGAAGAGGTGCCGGGGGTTAAAGTGTCGGCCATTTCTTGCTGGGTAACGGGGCGAACGGTATAGTCATCGATGTAAGCCTCGTGGCCGCCGGAGCACATACCCGCCGTACCCGAAGCGGCGCTGTCGTCAATAAACTCGCCTACGAGCACGCCGTCAACGTAGCACTTAATAACGGTACCCACAAATACCATTTTTAAGGTATATTCCTTATTCCCCTCAAAGACGTTTTTGCCCATAGAAGAGGGAGATAAGAATTTAACGCTGCTGCCGCGGTAAATCAACCGGGCATAGGTGCCGTTTAAAGCGGCGGTGTCTTTATTCTCGGCGTAGTCAAACATCATAGCAAGCTCGTACCCCTTACCGGCCTGCACACGACCGGTAATACCGGCATAGGGCGTTTTTACGCCCTCGTGGGTGGTGGTGGTATCTACTTTGATTTTGGCTTCTACCGCGTAATCGGTCAATGCGCTGACAACCGCATGGTTTGATAAAAATCTGGCGCCGATTTTCAGCGCGCCGTCCTTTAGGTTGGCTGCGGCGGGTGCGCTGTTCCAGCCTTCCTCAAAGGTGTCGTCGTTAAAGTCCTCAAAGAAATAGGGGGCTTGCGGCACCGACGAGGTGTTGGAGGAAACGTCTTCGGCATAATCCAAAGAGTAAACCTTCAGGTTATCAACGTTGCCACCTACGGAACTACCCTTTACACCAAAGGTGCCTTTGCTCACGGCCGTATCGGTTTCGTCGTAAACCAAAATATCGTTTACGTAGCCTTTTATGTTGGAGCCATCCAGCACCATTTTTAAATGATAGGTTTCATCCAAGGTAGCCGCGCGACCCAAAACGTCGGACAAATAGGGTTGCTTGCCACCGCCGCCTACGTAGGTGTCACCCTCGGCAGAGCGACGGTACATACGCACATAAGGCTTTTTATCCGCATCGTTCCGACTAAAGCAAATGCCGAATTCGTAGCCTTCGTTACCAATGCTGGTGGTACGTGCAATCAAGGCAAATACCAGCGTACCGGCGGTGCCGGTCATCGTAGAGAGGTCAACCTTAACGTCGGCCTCTACTACGTAGTCGGTAAGCTGTTTCATTGCGGTGGTGGGCACCCAGTTGGTATAGTTGCCGGCGTTTACTTTAAATACACCGTCTTCAATTACACCAGAGGTGCTGTTGGACCAGCCGTGGCTGGCAACGTGGTCGGCTAAGGTGCCGGAATTAAAATCGTCCTCAAAATACATTGTGCCTGCGGCCGAGCCGGTTAGGGCCACAATGCCTACGGAGAGTACGATAGAAAATACAACCAATACTGCTAAAATTTTACGTAATGCTTGTTTCATTTTTATACCCTCCATTCTTTAGTTTTCGTCTGTCGGGGGTGTGCTGCTGGAGGAAATGTCCTCCATTGCATCATCCGCGGCGGGCTTTTTCTTGCGTTTTGTAACCAGCAGTACCACGCCAATGGCAATGCCGGCCACCACTACAGCGCCTAAGATAATCCAGCCGATGTAGTCCACAATGGTCTTTTTCACAAAGGAAACGGTGATTTCTTGATTTTCCTGCACGTCGGTAATGGTAAAGGTGTTTTTGCTAATCTTCATATCCTTACCGTTTACCGTTACGTAGCTTACCTTATAGCCCTTGGCGGGTTTTAAGGTAAAGGCTTGGGTTGCGCCCTCCATCATACGGTTAAAGGCATCCGGGTCGGGGTCAATGCTGCCCCTGCCCTTAATGGTCCAAATTAAATCGTAGTTGGGCACAATCTCAATTTCGTACTCTAAGAACATATAGTACTTGCTCATCATACGAACGGTCTGCTTGCCCAGTTTAAACATATTGGGCTCGCCGTCTACCAAGAAATACTCTTTGGGCGTTTCGGTGGTAACGGCGCCGTTTAGGGCGGTTACCTTAATTTCCATACCGGTGGTGTTAAACAAGTCGGCATAACCGAACTTGGTTTGGGGCAGCTTGCCAACCTCAATCTTCTCGGGAGCGGTGGTATCACTGATGGTGGCATCGTTCCAGGCGTGGGCCGAGAGATTGTCCTTTTCTAACCGACAGTAGCGAATACGCAGCGCGTTGTGGGCGGAGTTGGCGTATTTGGCGGCTACCGAGTAGGTAACGTGAACGTAATCCTTGGTAACGCAAACGCTGGGGTCAACAATTTGGCGAATGTCGTTATACTCGGCGTCAAAGTCCGAGGTACGGAACACGTCGGTTAAAAACTCGAAGTTTTTACCGTCGGTGGTGCGGGCTAAGGACAAACGGGTGCGGGGCAAAATAGCGCCTAAGGCGGTGGGGAAGCAGTTTACCCAAGCCATATAGTAGGTGCCGGGGTTGTAGGGGTCCTCTTCAATACCAAAGGAGCCAACCGGTGCCTGCATATAGGGGATTTTGCCAAACTCGGTCCAGGTTTTGCCGTAGTCCTTCGACTCTAAGTAGATGGTAGAGCCGGTTTTGTTACGGGTCTGGTAGTAGCGAACGGCACCGTCGGAGCATTGGATAATTTTACCCTCGGCATAGGTGGTGCTCTGCGAATTGTTGTAGAAGGGAATCAAATCGCGGCTGTCGTTCTCCGACTCGGTCCAGGTGTAGCCGCCGTCGTCACTGTAGAAGAAGCGAACGTAGTGACCCAAAATGTTACCCGCCGCGTCGGGGTTACGTATAGCGATGGGCAGGAAGATACGGGTTACGCCGTTGGGCATAGTTACCTTGGTTAAGCTGCTGGTGTGAATAATGGGCAGTTCTTTACCGCTGGTGGGGTCATACCGTTCTTCTTCGGGCAGTACCAGAGCAATCTGCTCCCAGGTCGTCATATCGTCGTTGGAAATATAGACTTTGGTAGCGTCTGCAATAGCGATCCACTTGCCGTTGTCTAAATCCAAATAACTGGGATAGCCATTATCGGGCAGATTTGTGTACTTGCCGTAGTCTGCGGCGGTCATAAAGGTCTTGCCACCATCGGTGGATACGTATTTTTTGCCGCCGTAGGCAGCAACCAGAACATCCTCGGTGATGTCCTCTATCTCCATAGTATTGAGGTATTCCTCGGTATTCAAGGTGAATTCCACAACACCGTCGTTAAAGATAGCGCCGTTTTTGCTGGTGATCTTCACGTCGTCGATATACAAATCCGAGTTCTCAGCAAATACACCCATACGGCCAAAGCTGGCGTACAGAACCTTTTCGTGGGATAAAACGGTCTCGCCGTCGCATTTAACGGTCAATTTGTCATCGTCTAAGGTAACCTCTACGCTGTGCCACTCGCCCAAGGCAAAGGCAGTGGATTTTTCGGCATAGAAGGTCTGTACGTCTACGTCTTCACTACCGTTGGAAGCGAAATACCACTTCTTTTGCGCAAAATCGTAGCCAATATCTAAGTGCGCCTCTTCGTTTACCAGGCGGGTAATGAAACCAACGCGGCCGGTGCCCGAGGTAGCCATCAGCTTAGCGGTGTATACCGGGTCAATTTCAAAGGCGTGCAGCCAGCTAAAGGCTTGGGTCTGCTTGGCGGTGCCGTAAACCTTGCTGCCACCCTTGTTCATTACCTTCCAATGGTTTCGGTCAGAGTTTTCGGTCCAATGGCTGGGGTCCTTGCCTACGGTTTCGTCTTCAAAATCGTCTTTATACTCGGTAGGCTCAATTTGCTTGACGTACTCGGTCTGGGGCGCTTCTTTTTTAATACCGTAAGCGCGGAAGTTGTCGTACTTGGCATCCTGCTCACTGTTACGCAGGCCAACGTAACCGTCAACAATATAGTCGGTGGATTGGCTGTCGTCGTATTGAATCATCATTACGTCGTCTAAGTAGACCGAAATCAAGCCGTTATTTAAATCCATACGCAGGTTGTTCCATTTACCCTCTTCTATGGTAACGCCCTTTAGAATAGGGTAAATCGAACCCAAATTGAGTTGCGAACCGCCGGAGTATTTGTACAACTGCAACGTCATAACCGGGTTGCCGTTTTCGTCCACCGGCTTGTTGGTAACACGGGCGTGGTAATAGGTACTTTCCGACCCGTAGACAACCAAAGCGGCATAGGTCGCCGGGTACAACAGCATAATATCTGCCTCGGCCGACAAAATGGTGCCGTAGGAGCTTTTGCTGTACATTAAGGTCTGGCCCGAAACGCTGCGTTTTTTCTGTTCGTTTACAAAGCTGCCGTTGCGCACACTGGCCACACCGCTAATGCTCTCAAAGTACCAATCCTCAAATTCCTCGGGTTGCTTGCTAAAGTCAGCATACAGTAGCTGCTCGGCATCTTTTAGCGTCTCGGAGGATAATTTATCCATCTCGGCAACCAAATCGGTGTAGGTTTTGTATACGTCCTGCTCTAAATGTGCAATTTCGTAGCCGGACAGGGTGCCGAAGTAACGAATCATCTCGTTTACGGCCGCGGCATCAGCGGCGGTAAGGCTACCCTTTTTAAAGGCCTTTACTTTTTCTACAAAAGCGGCGATATACTCGGGGCGCTCGTACACGTTTACGCGCACCTTAGAGGTAACGCCTTTATAAGACAGGGTAATGGTCTGCTCGCCCAGCACGCTGGGGTCGTAGCTTTCAACGATGTAATCCGACCATAAGGGTTGGGAAGATTTAAAGCCATCGCTGTAGTTTACGTTTAGGGTAACCGTCTCGGGCTCAATCTCGTAACCCTGGTAGGCCTGCAGAACGCCGTCTTTTACAATATCGCCCGATACGGAGATACCGGTGGGGGTACGCTCCTCTAAGGGGTAGACGTAGATATTATCAAAGGCGGCCGAGGTGTTAATGGCCACAAAGCCTACGTTACCGGGGCCCTCTGCGTAGTTGGGGTCCTCATCAACGATAATATCTAACAAGGTGTTGTTAAAGTAGCAATACAACATATTGCCGATAATTTCTACCTTTAAGTTATAGAATTGGTTAATGCTGATGGTAACGTTGGTGGCATCCTCATAGGTGGCCAACAGCTCGGCGGTAGACCACTGGCGAATTAACACGTTGCCCGCACCCACGTTGTGGTACAGGTACAGGTACACCATACCGGTGGTGTTGTAGATTAAACGGTAAGAATACGAGGTCTTGGCGCCGCTACGCAAAACCAAACCGGCATACTGCGTCTTGGCGGTGTTACCGTCCAACAAGGCCACGTCGGCACTGACGCTGTAGTTGGAATATTCGGATACGCCCTCGGGCACACCCATGGTTTTGCTTACAGTGGCATTGTTGGCCGGCTTGGTGTAGGTAAGGGTCAGAACGCCGCCCTTAATGGTGGGAACTATACCCGCACCGGCAGACTCGCTCAGGTTAATGCCGCCGCTGAAATCATTGTGATATAAATAATCTTTATAGGTCACCGAGAATTTAACACTCTTGGCGCCGTAGTTAAAGCGGATGGTCTGTGTAGACTTTACGGAAGGATCATAACCGTCTATCATAGACTCGGTGATGGGAATCATAAAGGAAGAACCGTCAAAATAGTTTACCTTTAAAGCGTACTTGGCAGGATTAAAACTGCGGCCGGCAAAGGAAGAAGTCGGCGTGCCACTGGAATCTACCGTTTGCATGCTCTTGATCGACCATTTGGATTTACCTTCTAACTTTTTAATCACCAGGTTATCAAACTGCGCCGATCCGTTGTAGATAGAGAGCGCTAACTGGGCAGTAGCGTCTTTGGCGCTAAAGCTGCAAGAAAGCACCTCTTTATTATTGATGTAGCAAACAGCGATATTGCCCATAACGTCTACGCGCATATTGAAGTTTTTGTTTAAAGCAATATCGTCAGAACAACTGGCCGTGCTCAGTATTTTACCGTTGTAGTATATTTGGGCAGAGCCGTTGGAATTGGCACGGAACTGATATTCACCGGCGCTGTTTACAAAGCGCAAAATGGCAATACCGTTACGGAAGGTCTCGGTGGTGGAGTCGCCGGTGATCATAGCGTCTACCGAGATGGAATAGTAAATGTCGGTAAACAAGGTTTTGGTTTTTTGGTAAATAAAGCCCATAGTATAGGGGCTGTCCAACGTGGTCTTGGGCATTTTACCTACTACCTTGCCACCGGTAATCTCTATTTTAGAGGGGGTAAGGCCGGTGGTGTTGGTGTCGCCCGCCCAGTCACCCTTGTCGGTGCTGAAATCATCGGTCAGCAATACCCGGGGCACGGCCTTTACCACCTTGGTGGTACATTTGGCAGATTTGCCGCCGTAGGTAACGGTTAAGGTCTTGGTGCCGGTGGTACCGTCTAACCCGCTAACCGTAACGCCATCCTCCTCAGAGCTTATAACGTCTTGGCCGTATACGCCGCCGTAGGTGGCCAAAATATCAAACTCGAAGAACCCTGCAACGGTAATTTCGGCGGGGGTGTTTTGCAGTTCAATCTTCTCCAGCTTTTTCTCGCCGGCACGGCGAACGGCCACGTTGTCGAACCCGCTCTTGGCGTACCAAGAAGAAACCCCTACGTAACCGGTAGCGGTGGCAACCTCAAAGCTATAGAAGGGTTTATTGTTTATGTAGCAGGTAACCTCTTTGCCGTAAACGATTACCTTTAAGGCATAAGGGGTCTTTTGTTTGATTTTGCCGCCCTCTACCCCGGGAATATTTATAGCGCGTTGGAACAGGATTTTCTCCTCTTTTCCGGTTTTGCACACCATAGCGTAGGTAGAGCCGTCTTTATTGACGCCCAGGCCAAATTCGTAGCCTGCCGAAAGGTCGGCCGAGGCCAAAAAGGCCAACGAAGCCGTACCGCTGGCATAATTGCCTGCCTGGTTGCCGGTGCGTTGAATTTCAACATCGGCCAAAATGGCGACGTTTTCGCCCGCGCCCACAGCGGTAATAGCGTTTACCCCTGTGCCGTCAATAGTATACTTTCCGCCGGAAACACTGCCCACGTTGGCAGCCGACCACCCGGAAAGCGCCGTTGAGGAGAAATTATCCTCAAACAATACATCGGTAGCCGCCTGCACGGTAAAGGCCGACCATACGCAGGTCAGCACCATCATCACCGCCAGCAAAATGCCGATGCATCTTTTGGCTGTTTGCAACATATAAAATCCTTCCTTTCGTTGGCCAAAGCGCCCTTTTTTGACTATTTTTTAAAATTAGAGTACACTTTGCCAAGTTTATATCCATTATAACAGTAAAATTTTAGAATGTCTTTACAAAATAGTCACTATTTTTTGCACAATATTCATTGTTTTCATTTTTTTAGAAAATGCTGGAATTTTTTGAAAACAGTTTTTTCAAAAAGGTTGCCACGCCCGACAACTTTATGGTATAATTTATTATATACTGTAAGAACGGCAAGGAGTGGTGTAGGTTGGCAAGTAAATCTGTTTTAGTGCAAGATGATTTTTCCCGCGGGCTGCAAAACTGGACCGAAACGACCGGCGGTGGCCACGGCAAGTGGTACACCCGCCAAAACACCCTGTTTTGGGATGGAATTTCTTCCGGTAACGACAATCGTGTGGGCGTTCTGCTAACCAAAAAAGAGGTGTCGGGCCAAATCGACGCCGTAGAGTGCGACACCTGCTTTATCTTCCCCGACCATCGGCCCTTGGGCGCGTATAACGGGTTTTTCTTATGTATGTGCTACGAGGGGCATTATTTGGCTCGGGTGGCCTACAACCCCGACGGTGCGGAGGCAGAGCCTCGGACGGTTTTTCAGATTTTAAAGCGGCGCAAAAACCGCAACTCTTATACCCTTTTGGCCGAAAGCGCCGATTTAAACACCGCTTTGGGGCTGGGTATTGGCTCGGGGGTATGGTTTCACCTGCAGGTAACCCTAACGAAGGGTAAAATTGCCGCCTATATAAACGGTGTGCGGGTGCTCACTTATTATGATATTATCGACCCCTTTACCAAGGGGCAGGTGGCCCTACGGCCTACCCATTGCGATGCCCAATTTAAAAACGTGCTGGTTTGCGGCCAAATTGCCGACCTAACGCCGAATATTTATATTCCCCCCGCTCTGCCGCCCCAAACCTACGCCTACACCTTTGAGAATGAGCCCTTGGGCAAGCGCCCCGCCGCTTTTTGCGAGGCTATACATAAAAGCAACTGGGCGGTAACCGAGCAAAACGGGCAAAGACTGCTGGCCACCCACGGCCACCATTCCGACAGCTGCTTGTGGCTCCACGGGTATGAAGAAAACCCCACCGTGCGCGCCCGGCTGTACGCCCAACCGGTAGACGGCGGCGCCAGGGCGGGTATTTTTGCCCGCTACGGGGTAGACGGCAGTTATATTGAAGCCGGCTACGATTTTGACCGAAAAAGGTGGTACCTTTGCTATAAGCAGGGTCAGAATTTTGAAGAAACCTATGTCTACGCCGACGAAACCGCCGATTTTGACACAAACGTCTGCCACCCCCTAACCGCCGCCTTTATCGGTAACCGCGTAACGGTGCAGGACGGCGACCAGACCGTGCTGGATATAGAGAACGTGCCCTATATCAGCTGGGGGCGGTGCGGCATTTTCAGCCACTATACCGCTGTGGCGCTGCGCTCTTTTGCCTGCGACTTCCCCGCAGGGGGCAAGGTTACCCCGGGGGTAGAGTCGGCTACCTTTTGGCCCGACGAATATCTGAACTTTTTAGAAATTGAGCGCATAAACGACACCGACGTGCTGGCCTTTACCTTTTTAAAGCGAATGCTCTCTACCGACAAGGGCAAAACCTTTACCGACGTGAGTGACCTGCCCGAATGGCAAATGGTGAATTACGACAGTGATTACACCAGCATTTTAAAAATGCAAAACGGCGAATTTTTAATGTTTAACGGCATAGACGATTTTAAGGTTTACCACTCGGCCGATATGCAAAGCTGGACCTACCTGACCCAAGTGCTGCCCACCGAGGAGCAGTACGATGCCTTTGGCAAAAAGCTGGCCATTTTACACGTATCCACCCCCACCGAGTTTACCCTGCCCAATGGCATTCGGCGCATTTTTATGCCGGTATGCTTCCGCCATACCAACGAGCGGGGCGCCATTACCGGCCACTATACCAGAGTGTATTACAGCGACGACGCCGGCCACAGCTGGACCCCTGCGGCCGACTCTACCAAGCGCACCGTTGGCGGTGACGAGCCGGATTCGTCCATCAGCGAGCTAAAGGTGATTTTATGCGCCGACGGCAACCTACGTATGTACTCTACCCGTAACGGCTTTGGCTGCGCCGGTTACTTTATCTCTTACGATAACGGCGTAACATGGCCCGAGTTTGTGCAAATTCCTCAGCTGCCCTGCGCTATGTCCTCGTTTGGCGTGGCGGCCGACCCCGCCCACCCCGGCCACTATTTTATGGTGTACGTAAAGGGCATCCCCTACTCTATTTCAACCCTGTTCCCCCGCACCCATTTGGTGCTGCTGCACTCCACCGACGGTATCCATTGGGAGGAGCTGGCCGATATTGACCGTTTTACCCGTGTAGACGGCACCCCCGCGTCCGAGCCCTACCAAATTTTAGACCCATCGATTACCGTTTGTGAGGATTACATTTACGTAGGTTGGGGGCGCTCCAGCAAGGGTGAACCCAATTTTCATAACGCCCAGCGGGCCCGCTATTTGCGCATTGACCGCGCGACGGCAGGATTTTAATTTTACGGAGGAAATCGTATGACGTGCTGCAAAACAAAAACCTTGACCGACGACTTTTCCAAGGGTATGCAAAACTGGACCCTGCGGGGCACCTCGTGCCAGGGCAGCTGGCACACCGCAGAGAATCGGTTGATTTATACCACCGAGCCGGGCACTACCCGTGGCCGAGGCTTTATTGCCGCGAGCCATCGGTTTTTGGGGTTAAGCAGCGTTCAAGTGGGTTTTGCCCTGCCCGATACCGCCCCCTGTGACGCAGACATTTGGTTTCGCAGCTTTGATTACATTGCCATTTGCCGTATTCACTTGGCGGCGGACGGTGAACAAACTATGCAGTATCTGCGGTTAAACGCCTCTGCCTTCAGCGGGTTGACTCCCGTCGTCAAAGCCGACCTGCCCCAAGGTCTGCTCTGCCGCCACGCAAACAATACTTTTCGGGTAGAGCTGCAAGACCACACCCTGATTTTATGGCTCAACGGGCAAGAGGTGCTTCGGCACACCGATGAGGAATTTCCCGCAAATGAAGCGTTAATTGTACATTTGAAGTTTTCGGCGGACGGCTCGCAATTCTTTGATTTTTTGGCCGCCGCTGAAGAAATTTTGCCCTTTGAAGAACAAGCCGAGTCCGCAGACACTCCGCCCACGCTTTACACAATGCAACTACCCGCTCACCGCGCCCGCCCTTACGGATTTACCGAAATTCCCGGCGAGGCAGACTGGAGCATTACAAATTGGAACGGCACCCCTGTCTATGGCGCCGACAAAAAAGAAAAATACACCCAAACCTGGTTGTTTGGGTTTGAAAAAGACCCCACCATCACCGCTAAAGTGGTCTGCGCTGCCCCGTCGGCCACTGCCCGGTGCGGTATTTTGGCCCGCTTTGCCGTAGAGGGCAGTTACCTGCGCGCCGGCTACGATTTTGGGCGCAAAACTTGGTTTATTACCGCCTGCGCCGGAAATGTCTATGCGGCGCAAGAATTTACCTGCGCCACTCTGTCGGGGCCCGCGCCCGACGCCTTTACCACCCTGCAACTGCAGGCCCGCGGAGATTCCGCCCAACTGTACGTAGACGGAGAACTCGCCGTTACCGCCCAAGGCATTTACAACGTATCCTTTGGTCGCGTAGGTTTGTTTGCCGAGGGTACCGACTTTTACGTCGCGCAGTTTACCTGCACCCTGCCGGGCGGCGGCAAAATCACCGACGGTGTAACCGAGCAAACGGTAGCGCCGACGTTGATGCAATCCCATATGGAGATTGTGCGACTGGACCGCGACACGTTATACGGCCAATTTAAAACCAACCGATATATCTCCTACGACTGTGGTCTGCATTGGGCAACGGCCCCCGCCTCTTTTGAGGGCACCTGCCCCGGTTACTGCTACCCCAGTATACATCGCCGATTAAGTGACGGAAAATTCATTCAGGTACTGCAGCTGCAAGACTTTTTGGTGCAAGAATCCGACGACCTGCAACATTGGACCGACCTTTGCCATATTTTATCCCCCAAAGAGACTCTGACCCCCCAAGGGGAACACCTGGCTATTTTGCACGTTTCTTCTATTACCGAGTTGCCTATGCCGGGCGGCGGCACCCGTCTGTTCTTGCCCATTGCCACACGTCATTTCCGTTACGACGGCCACGCCCACAGCCACTCTACCAAAGTATATTACAGTGACGACGGCGGCAAAAGCTGGCAAATGTCCCGAAAAAACGTTGCCGATTTAGAGCGGTTTACCCCCTGGCACGGCAATATGTCTTGGTGTGAGTCCAAAATCATCCGTTGTTATGACGGGCGGCTGCGTATGCTTTGCACCCGCACTCTTGCTCCTTGCGTTTATTACGTTGACAGCTTTGATAACGGCGAGACCTGGACCGAATACGGCGAACTGACCAATATGCCCACCCCCACCTCCAGTTTTGCCATCTGCCCCGACCCAGCGCACCCCGGCACCTATTTTATGGTATACGTAAATAATCCTCCCTACTTCCGTTGCACCATCTTCCCCCGTACCCGGCTGACCCTGGTGCGCACCGACGGGTTGACCTTTACCCCGGTGCTGGACGTGGACCGATTTGACAACGTATCTGCCCCCTCGGAGGGCTCTCCTGAGCTTTACCAGATTTTAGACCCCTGCATCAACGTGTTTGAGGACTATATTTTCATCTCCTTCGGTCGCTCCGACAACGTCGGCGACCACAACACTCACAATGCCCAACGCATTCGCTTTGTGCGCATCGACCGCGCCCTTGCCGAAATATAATACTATCCGGAGGAATATTTATGACGTACTGCAAAACAAAAGCCTTGACCGACGACCTCTCCAAGGGTCTGCAAAATTGGACCCTGCGTGGCACCTCCTGCCAAGGCAAGTGGCGCTTGACCGATCATCGATTGGTATATGAACCCGAACCGGGGAGCACCTGCGGCAGAGGCTTTATTGCCCTTCGGGACCGTTTTTTGGGTTTAAAAAATCTGCAGTTTCACTTTTCTCTGTCCCAAATCCGCCCCTGCGAGGTAGATATTTGGTTGCGCAGTTTTTCCTTCACCAGCATTTTACGCCTCCATTTTGCAGAGGGTGGTAAACAAACCGCCCGTTACCTGCACAATAACTCCAAAACCCTCAGCGGCATATCTCCTTTGGCCTGCGTCGACCTGCCGGACGGACTGTTGCGCGCCGACGGCGAGAATACCTATCGGGTAGAGCTGCAGGAACAGACCTATATTTTGTTCCTCAACGGGCAAGAGGTGCTTCGGTATACCGATGCCGAGCTTCCCACAGAGGCTCCCGTATGTATTCACCTAAAGCACCTGGCAGGCGGCTCCTCCTTTTCTGATTTTTCGGCCACGGCAGAAGATATTTTGCCCCTCGAAGCGCGAGACGAATCTGCAGACACGGAGCCTACGGTTTATACAATGCAGCTGCCCGCCGACCGTAGTCGCCCCTACGGATTTACCGAAATTCCCGGTGAGCAAGACTGGATAATTACCGATTTAAACGGCACCCCCGTCTATGGCGCCGAGAAAAAAGAAAAATACACCCAAACCTGGTTGTTTGGGTTTGAAAAAGACCCCACCATTACTGCAAAGGCGGTTTGCAACGCCCCCGCCGCCAACGCCCAATGCGGTATTTTGGCCCGCTTTGCCGCAGAGGGTAGTTACCTGCGCGCCGGCTATGATTTTGGTCGCAAAGCCTGGTTTATTACCGCCTGCGCGGGCAAACCCTACTCTGTGCAAGAGTTTATCGGCAATGCTCCGGCATTAAAACCCGGCGCTCTTACCGCTTTACAGTTAAAAACCCTTGGCGATACCGCCGAGTTGTACGTAAACGGCGCCTTGGCGGTTTCCGCCCAAGGCTTATATAACGTATCCTTTGGTCGCATAGGTCTGTTTGCCGAGGATACCGATTTTTATGCCACGGAGTTTGCTTGCGTCCTGCCGAGCGGCGGTAAAATCACCGACGGCGTAGTCGAGCAAACCATTGACCCGGAAAAATATTACGCCCATTTTGAAATAGAGCGTCTGGACCAAGACACCCTGTACGGTCAATTTAAAGACAGTCGGTATATTTCTTACGACTGCGGTTTGCATTGGGAACAGGCCCCCGCTTCCTTTGATAATACCTGCCCCGGTTACTGCTACCCCAGTATGCACCGCCGCCAAAGCGACGGAAAGTTTATTCAACTGCTGCAAAAAAGGGAGTTCTTGCTGCAGGAATCTGACGACCTGCAAAACTGGACCGACGTTTGCCACGTAATTCCCCCCGAGCAGGTATACAGGCCCGATGGAGAGCTGTTGTCGCTTATCCACGTATCTTCGTTTACCGAGCTGCCTATGCCAAACGGCGGCACCCGCTTGTTTTTGCCTATTGCCACTCGTCGCTTCCGCTTTGACGGCGCCGCCCACGGCCACTCTACTAAAGTATATTACAGCGACGACGGCGGCAAGACTTGGCAAGCAGCCAAAAAGAACGTGGAGGATTTGGAGCGCTTTACCCCCTGGCACGGTAATATGTCCTGGTGTGAATCTAAAATCGTCCGCTGCAGCGACGGGCGGCTGCGTATGCTTTGCACCCGCAGCATGGCGCCCTGCGTATATTACGCCGACAGCTTTGACCACGGCGAAACCTGGACCGAATACGGTGAGTTGCCCGAACTGCCTACTCCCAACACCAGTTTTGCCATTTGTGCCGACCCGTCTTATCCCGGCACTTACCTAATGATTTACATAAATGCGCAACCCCCCTTCCACTCCACAATGTGCCCCCGTACGCGGCTGACCCTGGTGCGTACCGACGGGTTGACCTTTACCCCCCTGATGGATATAGAGCGACTGAACAACGTAGAGGCCCCCGAAGAGGGCTCCGCCGAGCTTTACCAGATTTTAGACCCCTGCATTAACGCCTTTGAGGATTACATCTTTATGGGCTTTGGCCGCTCGGATGATATAGGCGGATTCGCTTCCCACAATGCACAGCACATTCGCTTTGTGCGCATTGACCGCGCCGCCGCGGGAATTTAATTTTACGGAGGAAATGGTATGATGTACTGTAAAACAAAAACCTTAGTTGATGACCTTTCCAAGGGGCATCACAACTGGACCCTGCGAGGCACCTCTTGCAAAGGCAAATGGGCGCTTGAAAACAACCGTATGGTCTTTATCCCCGAGCCGGGGTCGGACCGCGGCCCCGGCTTTGGTGCCCGGTTCCCTTACCGATTTGCAATTAAAAACCTGCGGCGACTGCGCCGAGCTGTACGTAAACGGTGCCTTGGCCGTTGCCGCCAAGGGCTTGTTTAACAGTTTATGGGGTCGTGCAGGTCTGTTTGCCCGGGGCACCGATTTTTACGCCACCGAGTTTACCTGCAATATGCCGAATGGCGGAAAAATTATCGACGGTGCGCAGGAGCAAACCGTTGCTCCCGACCGTCTGCAGGCCCATTTGGAAATTGAGCGACTGAACCAAAACACGTTGTATGCTCAAAACAAAATCAACCGCTACCTTTCCTACGACTGCGGTGTGCATTGGGAGGATGCGCCCGCCGCTTACGATGCTCCCGGCTTTAACTTGGGGTTAAGCTACTCTTGTATTCACCGCCGTCAGTCCGACGGAAAGTTTATTCAGGTATTGCAAAGAGATAATTTTCTTTTGCAAGAATCTGACGACCTTAAAAACTGGACGGACGTTTGCCACATGATTCCCCCCGAGCAGGTAGCCACCCCCGAAGGGGAGCCCTTGGCCACCGTGCACGTTTCTTCTTTTACCGAGCTGCCTATGCCAAACGGCGGCACCCGTATTTTCCTGCCCATTGCCACCCGTCACTTGCGCTACGACGGTATTGCCCACGCCCACTCTACCCGCGTATATTACAGCGACGACGACGGCAAGACCTGGCAAGCCGCCAAAAAGAATGTGGAGGATTTAGAGCGCTTTGCCCCCTGGCACGGCAATATGTCCTGGTGCGAGTCGAAAATCATCCGCTGCAGCGACGGGCGCTTGCGTATGTTCTGCACCCGCTCTATGGCCCCCTGCCTTTGCTATGCCGACAGCTTTGACAACGGCGAAACCTGGACCGAGTATGGCGAGCTGCCCGATATGCCCACACCTACCGGTAGCTACGCCCTTTGCCCCGACCCCGCCTACCCCGGCACCTATTTGATGGTGTACTTAAACAACGTGCCCATCTTCCGCTCTACCATGTGCCCCCGCACGCGGTTGGCCTTGGTGCGCACCGACGGCTTGAGCTTTACCCATCTGATGGATATGGAGCGGTTGGGCAACGTAGTAGACCCCATAGAGGGCACCGCCGAGTTCTACCAGATTTTAGATCCCTGCATTAACGCCTTTGAGGATTATATTTTTGTTGCCTTTGGCCGCTCAGACGATATTGGCGGTTGGTCTTCGCACCACGCCCAGCGAGCCCGCTTTGTGCGCATTGACCGCGCCGCTGCGGGAATTTAAGTTTTCTGCAAAAGAGCCTGCACGCTGCGCAGGCTCTTTATTTTGTGGCGTTTTGTGCTGTTTTTTTATCGTTTTGTCTATTGACATTCGAGTCAGAGGTGATATAATAAAGAAAATTTAATATTAAAGGAACTGCGGTTTGACCGCTTGCAGGCGGTCAAAGCAAAAGGGAATTCGGTGCGAATCCGAAGCAACGTCCATTACTGTATTTGCGTAAGCGGGGCGCCATAACCATTGGGCTTTAAGCCTGAGAAGGGGCGCGTCGGTACGGCTTTGCCGTTGCCGCATAAGTCAGGAGACCTGCCGTGGTTTTGCGCGCATTGCGCGCTCAGTTTACTCTCTGCTTTGGAACGAGGCGAGCCACTGATTTATACCCGCATTTTGGCCCTTAGGGTCTTGTTTTGCTGTGTAAAAGTGCTCCTCTTCTACGTAGAAGAGGAGCTTATTTTTTTAGAAAGGAGTGTGTACCTATGGGCAGCCTGCGGGCGGCGCACCCCGTGGTGGCGCTTTGCTACTTTTTGTCGATTTTAGGGGTAACTATGTTTGTGCCCCATCCCTTATTGCTGTTTTTAGCCTTTTGCGGCGCTTTTTTTATGCGCTGGCCGCCGAGGGCATAAAGCACCCCGGCAAAGCCCTTTTGCTGTACGGGCTTTTGCTTTTGGCCTCTACGGTCAGCAATCCGCTGTTTTCGCACCACGGCGCCACGCCTTTATTCTTTTTAAACGGCAACCCCGTTACCCAAGAGGCGTTGCTGTACGGCGCCAATTTGGGGCTGCTTTTTGTGGCGGTGCTTGCTTGGTTTACCTGCTTGAATTTGGTACTCACCCAAGATAAATTATTGTATATATTCGGCCGCGTGTCCCCTAAATTCGGGGCGTTGCTGTCTGGGGCGCTACGGTGGCTGCCTCGTCTGCGCCATCAAGCAGAGGAGATTCGCCGCGCCCAACGCATTTTAGGGCTATATACCTCCGACAGTTGGCTTCACCGCCTGCACGGTACCCTGCGGGTGTACTCAGCCCTGACCACCTGGGGGTTAGAAAACGCCCTGCACGCCGGCGCCTCGATGCAGGCGCGGGGGTATGGCTTGCCGGGGCGCAGGGCTTACGCTCCGTTTTATTTCAAACGGGCCGACGCCACCCTTTTGGCCTGCATTTTAGCTGCCGACGCTCTGCTTTTACCGGCACTGCTTACGGGGCAATTTGCCTTTGTGTTTTACCCTACGCTGCAAATTCCCGCGGCAAACCCTTTTGGCGTTATAGGCCTTTTTGCCTTTGCGCTGCTGGCATTTTTCCCTTGGATACTTGAAATAAAGGAGGCGACGTTATGGAAGTACTACAACTCAAAAATATAGGCTTCACCTACCCCGATACCTCCCGCTCCGCTTTGCGGGATATCACCTTTTCGGTAAACGCGGGGGAGTTTGTGCTGCTGTGCGGCGCCTCGGGCTGCGGCAAATCTACCCTGCTGCGGTTACTTAAAAAGGAGCTGGCCCCCTACGGTGCCACCCATGGGAAGATTTTTTATCGCGGAACGCCTCTGCAGGCTTTAGAGCCCTACACCGCTGCAGCCGAGATTGGCTTTGTGGGCCAAAACCCCGAAAACGGCATTGTAACCGACAGTGTTTGGCACGAGTTGGCCTTTGGGTTAGAAAGCTTAGGGCTGTCCACTCCCGAAATTCGCCGTCGCGTGGCCGAGATTGCGGGCTATTTTGGTATAGAAGGCTGGTTTTATAAAAAAACCGAGGAGCTTTCGGGCGGGCAAAAGCAGCTGCTGCACTTGGCAGCGGCGATGGTAATGCAACCCAAGCTGCTTTTGTTAGACGAGCCCACCGCACAATTAGACCCCATTGCCGCCAACCGATTTTTAGACACGCTGCACCGCCTGAACCGAGATTTAGGGCTAACGGTAATTTTGGCTGAGCATCGGTTAGAGGACACCTTTGCCAAGGCCGACCGCATTTTGGTGCTGCAAGAGGGGCAGCTGCAGTTTAACGGCACCCCCACCCAAGGCGGCGCGTTTTTTGCCGACAATATCGGCCACCCGCTGTATGCCGGCCTGCCCACGCCCCTGCGCTTGCACAGTCTTTTGCAGGCAAAGGGCCCCGCGCCCTTAACGGTGCGCCAAGGGCGAGAATATATTTGCGCCCACTTTGCCAACCGCATACAGGCACTCCCGCCTACTCCTGCACCCTCGGTTACTGCTCCCATATTGCAGGTAGAGGAGGCTTGGTTCCGCTACGGCAAAAGCCTGCCGGATATTCTAAAGGGTGCCGCGCTTACGGTAAATCAAAGCGAGCATTTGTGCATTTTAGGCGGCAACGGCGCGGGCAAATCCACCCTATTGCGGCTTTTGGCGGGCGATTTGCGC
Source organism: uncultured Eubacteriales bacterium (assembly GCA_964620235.1). GTDB lineage: Bacteria > Bacillota > Clostridia > Oscillospirales > Acutalibacteraceae > CAZUJI01. Next base: position 6,400 of record CAZUJI010000003.1, on the reverse strand, counting down.
CCCCACCGGGGCAGGGTAAGGCTGTGGGGCAAGGCTTTAGATAAATACGCCCCCGCGCAGCTGTATCAAAACGGGCTGGCGTTATTGCCCCAGGACCCGCAAACCCTGTTTTTAGAAAAAACCGTAGAATCAGACCTGCAAGAGCCCTGCCGCCGCAGAGGGTACACCCCCGCACAGACCCGCCAAGCCATTGACGAAATGGCCGAGCTGTTAGGCTTGGGGCATTTATTGCAAAGCCACCCCTACGATTTAAGCGGTGGCGAGCAGCAGCTGGCCGCGCTGGCCAAGGTGCTGCTGGGGCAACCCAAAATTTTACTGTTAGACGAGCCCACCAAAGGGGTAGACGCGGCCCACAAGGCCAAGCTACAGCGTATTTTGCAAGACCTCACCCACAAAGGGGTAACGGTGGTTACGGTTACCCACGATGCAGAATTTGCCGCAGGCTGCGCCCACCGCTGCGCCTTGTTTTTTGACGGCAATATTACCTCTGTTGGCGCACCCCGTGAATTTTTCTGCCAAAATTATTTTTACACCACCGCCGCACACCGCATAAGCCGCGAGTATTATAAAAACGCCATTCTTTGCGAGGAATTAGCTCGGCTTGCCCTGCAAAACGGCCCTAAGGAGGCTGAAAATGGGTAACAAGAAAAATTGGGTGACCCTTTTGCTGCTTTTGGTGTGCGTGCCCGCCGTTGCGATTTTGGGGGCGGTGCTCTTTGAAGAAAAATACTACGCTTTTTTGGCGCTTTTTGTGGCCGTTTTAACCTGCCTGCCCTTGTTTTACAGCTTTGAGCGTAAAAACACCACCTCGGCCGAGCTGACGGTGTTGGCGGTGCTGGTAGCGCTGTCGGCCCTTGGGCGGCTGATTTTTGCCTTTTTACCCGGCTTTAAGCCGGTTACCGCCATTGTGGTGCTGGCTGCCGTATATTTTGGCAAAGAGGCAGGGTTTGCCGTGGGAGCCTTTTCGGCTTTGGTATCTAATTTTTACTTTGGGCAGGGGCCCTGGACCCCCTTTCAGATGTGTGCCTGGGGCCTTATCGGCTTTGCCGCAGGGGTGCTGCAAGGGCCATTGCGGCGCAGTCGGCTTTGGCTTTGCCTATACGGTGCTATAGCGGGGGTTTTGTACTCGACCGCTATGGATATTTGGACGGTGCTTTGGGCCGAGGGCGGTTGGAGCTGGGCCCGCTACCTGGCAACGGCGATTACTGCTCTGCCCACTACGGTACTGTACGCCGTTTCTAATATTGTATTTTTGCTATTGCTTACCCGCCCCATTGGCGACAAGTTAGAGCGCTTACACGATAAATTTGGGCTGTTTCGCCCTTAAAAAAAAGGAGTATGTAAAATGAAAAAACGGATTGCATTCTTAACTGTTGTGTGCTTACTGTGCGGGGCGTTTGTCTTGCCGGCAGCCGCTGCAACCTCCACCGCCACGGTGCACGTCACCATTGCCGACGGTACGGGGGCCTTGCCGCTGTCGCAGGAGCAAATTACCGTAACCGATGCCGATAACGACGGTGCTTTGACGGTGTACGACGCGTTATTCGCCGCACACGAGGCAAAATTCACAGGCGGTGCTGCAGCAGGGTTTGCCGCCTCGGCCACACAATACGGCCTGTCGTTAGACAAATTATGGGGCGTTGCCAACGGCGGCAGCTACGGCTACTGTGTAAACCACATGGCAGCTATGAGCCTGCTGGACCCGATAAAATCGGGGGATTTGGTGGCCGCCTACGCCTATGGGGATTTAACGGCTTGGTCGGACGCGTATTGCTTTTTTGACAAAAACACCCTTTCGGCCAAGGCGGGCGAGGAAATTACCCTAACCCTAAAATACAACGGCTTTGATGCCAACTGGGCCCCCGTGGTATTGCCGGTAGAGGGTGCCACCATTCTGTTAAACGGCAAGGCCACCACCTACGTTACCAATGCCGAGGGCAAGGTTACTTTGCCCATTGACCAGGCGGGCAGTTACGCCATCAGCGCCAAATCGGCCACACAGACCTTGGTGCCGCCCAGCTGCTTAGCTACAGTAGAGGACATTGTACCCCAAGCCAAGCCCGAGCCGCCTATGGGCGAGGGTCATATCGTGCTGTGGGTTGCCGCGGCGCTTATTTGTGCCGGCGCAATACTGCTTGGCTTTAAAACACGCTATGAAAGCTAAGTTTTTACGTCTGTTATTTTGTGTTTGTCTAAGCCTTTGCATCGGCTTTACACCCGCTTTGGGAGCGCAGGACGTTACGCCGCAAAATCTATATAAAGACCTGCTGCCCGCCGACCCCCAGGCTTGGATAGACGGCGAGCTGACCCAAACCGCAGGCGTTACCGCCGAGTGGTATATATTGGCTTTGCGGCAAAACGGTAATTATAACCTTACCGCCTACCAAAAGGCTCTGCAGACCTATTTAGAGCAAAACAAAATCGCCTCGGCCAGTAGCCGTTTAAAGTACGCGCTGCTTTTGGCCGCCTGCGGCGCAGACTCTCCCTATATTGGGCAGACCTTAGCCGATTCGGTCGGCAAGCAGGGGCTAATGAGCTACGTATACGGCCTGCATCTACTCAACAACGGCTACTCTACCCCCAACCACACCACCGACAGTCTGCTTGCCACCCTTTTGGCAATGCAGCTGCCCGACGGCGGCTGGGCGGTTGTAGGCCAAAGCGGCGACCCGGACGCCACCGCTATGACGCTGCAGGCCTTGGCGCCCTACTACGCCACCCACCCTCAAGTGCAAGCGGCGGTAGACCGCGGGCTTACGCGGCTGGCTGCCCTGCAACAAGCCGACGGCGGGTACAGCAGTATGGGAGTAGCCAACCCCGAAAGCGCCGCGCAGGTGCTGATTGCTTTATCGGCCTTAGGTATCGACTACGCCGCCGACCCGCGGTTTATAAAAAACGGCAGCACCCTGTTAGAGGGTATTTTGCCCTACCGCTTGGCCGACGGCAGCTTTAGCCACACCTTAGGGGGCAACAGCAGCTCTATTGCCACCGCCCAGGTGTTTTGCGCAGGCGCGGCGTATATTCGCCTGCAAGAAGGCAAGCCGGGGCTGTATACGTTGGACGCCCCCGAAGTCACCCCGCCCGCAACCAAGCCCGCTTGGGGCTATAAAGAATGGACAAGCCTTGCCCTGGCCGCCGTAGCCCTGGTGGTGTGCGGCGTACTGTTTTTGCGCAAAAAGCGCAATTGGCGAAATTTTATTATCGTTTTATTGGTTACCGCTCTGGCCGTTGCGGCGGTATGGGGTATACGGATTCAGTCGGTAGACGAACACGCCAAGCCCCAAAGCAGCGGCACCCCCACGGGCAGCGTAATGCTGCAAATCACCTGCCAAACGGTGTCGGGCAAGGGGGCGCATATCCCTGTCAACGGCCTGCTTTTACCCCCTACCCAGGTACGAATTTTTGAAGGTGACACCGTATTCGACGCCCTGCAACGAGCCACCGCCCAACATAAAATCCACTTAGACTTTACGGGCAGCGGCACCTCGGTATACGTAAAAGGGATTGGCAATATATACGAGCTGGATCACGGTGACCTTTCGGGCTGGATTTACTACGTGGGCGGTATCGAGGCCACCCAAAGCTGCGGCGATTACCCCCTGCAAAACGGCGACGAGATAGAATGGTATTACACCTGCGCCCTCGGAAAAGACCGAAGGGCAAATTAAGGCTTGATTTTGCGGCCGATTACTGGTATGATAATAAAATCGTATCTGTAAAGGAGACGGGCGTATGATCCGCACGATGCAACCCACCGATTGGCCCCGCGTGGCCGAGATTTATACCCAAGCCATACTGTCGGGTCATTCCACCTTTACCGACACCTGCCCCGCCTGGCAGGACTGGGACGCCACCTATTGCGCCGACTGCCGCTTTGTGTTTGAGCACCAAGGTAAGGTGGTGGGCTGGGTGGCCGTGCACCCCGTAACCTCTCGCCCCGCCTATCGCGGTTTGGTAGAGGTGAGCATATATATTGACGAAGCCTATCGGGGCCGTGGCATTGGCACGCAGCTGCTGTTGCACCTATGCACCGAGAGCGAGCACGCCGGCTACTGGTGCTTGTACGCCTCGGTTTTTGCCGTAAACGATGCCAGCCTGGCCTTGCATAAAAAATGCGGCTTTCGGGTAATTGGCTACCGCGAGAAGCCCGCCAAAGACCGCTTTGGCCACTGGCAGGATGCGGTACTGTTTGAACGCCGCAGCAAAAAATTGGTGTAAAAACAGGGCACACTTCCTTAGGAAGTGTGCCTTTTTTATACCAACCTGTGCGATAAACGTATTTAAACCCGATATATTATTTGTCGGCAGTACACATAAATAGGGTCTGTGGATAGCGCTCTTTGGTTTCGGCAGGAAATTCAAAATCCGAAATAACTCCCGTGAGTGCGGAGAAATCACAAAGAATTTTTGGAGATTCTTCTACTAACTTCGCACTATCCGTCAGAAAATATATTTCCCTACTGTTTTTCATCATAGATTTATAGAGAAGATAATGGGAAGCGCCTACTTCTCCTTGTAAAGTAACGGATTTAAGAGAAAAAAACATTTTATCCACCCGATATTTCATAGCGTTTTCCACTGTATCTTCACTTTCCAGCACATATGGGCGCTCCGCAACCCTACCTCCAAGACAGATAATTTCCACTTCGTACTTAGAAAGCTCTGTTGACAAAAATAAACTGTTTGTAATGACGGTAAGACCTTTTTTGTTCGCAAGGAACGGCACAATGTGCTGAACGGTCGTGCTGGCATCCAAAAAAATCGTTTCGTTATCATTTATAAGCTCGGCCGCTTTTTGCGCATTGCGACGCTTCTCCTTTTGCATATAAAATTGGCGTCTGACAAGTGGCGGGAGTTGGTCGCTTATTGCCTCCGCACCTCCGTAGCACCGTTTTAAAAGTCCCATTCTTTGCATTTCGTTAAGGTCACGATTGATAGTGGCGGTACTGCAATCCAGTATGTGCGTAAGATATCTGACCGTAACGTATTTTTCGGCTTCCAGAATTTGCGAAATCTGTTGTTGTCGTTGCTTTTGCATAATAAGCTCCTTATGAGAAAGTTTGAGAATTTATCAAAAATCCGAACATAATTGACAAGGTATGAAAAATTGGTATTATAATATCATTACAAATCGATATTGTCAAGGAGCAGGCCATGCGAACAGTTAAAAATATCACCGAGGGAAATATTTATAAAAATTATTTGCTATATGCCATACCGCTGATTTTCTCCTCGATGCTCGTTTCTCTGTATAGCATCGTGGATGCGGTGATCGCCGGCAAATTTATAAGTGAGTACGCCTTGGGCGCTATCAGTGCCACAAGCTCCTTTGACATACTTTTTAATTCGTTTTTTAACGGGTTTTCTTGCGGATTTTCGGTATTTATTGCTCAGCTTTTTGGGAGGGGCGACTTTACGGGAATTAAACGCAACGTTGTAAATATGGTCATCTTTGTTGCGGGCATCTCGGCTGTGGCAAGCATTGCTGCGATTATTTTCCGCGGCACTATTTTTGATTACCTCAACATTGACCCGTTGCTTCGCAAGGATGCTGAGATCTATTTTATAATCTATACTTTATCGTATCCTTTTGCCTATGTGAATATGATTCTTTTGCGCACGCTTTACGCGCTGGGGACAACTGCATTTTCTCTTTATATTTCAGCGTTGTCTGCAATTATCAATATTGTCGGGAATCTGGTGACAGTTCTGATTTTTGATATGGGCGTGGCGGGACTTGCCTATTCAACGGTATTTTCCATTTTGGTTGTAACCATAATATACGTTTATATGATAGTAAAGGCTTTTGATAAGTTAAAAAGTGAACCTGTCAGCTATCGATTTCGTTTTAGAGTTATAAAGGAATCCCTTTCCTACACCATACCTACCGCAATACAAAAAATTGTTTTTCATGCCACGGGCATCTTTTTTGCTCCGGCTCTCAACGGGCTGGGTGCAGACGCTACCACCGGATATTCGGTAATGACACAAATGTACAACTTTTGTGCCCAAAGCTTTGGGAATATGTGCTCTGCCGTAGACTGCCATACCGCGCAGGCATTGGGCGCAGGTAACGCTTCAAAGGTTCGGCGCGGTCTTAAAGTGGGGCTTTGGATGAATATAGCGGCGCTGACACCATTTGCTCTGCTGTTTACGATTCTTGCAAAACAGATTGCGCTCATATTTTTCCCGTCGGGATACAGTGGTCTTGCACTGGAATATGCCATTCGCTTTTTTGAGGTTTACTCTATTTTTCTCTACGTCAATATGATTGGCCATCTGATGCATTCGTATATGCGAAGCATCGGACGTGTCGTTACAGTTTTGTGGGTCACCCTTTTTGGAAGCACCGTGCGGGTTGTGGCAACCCTGTTACTTGTACCCCACTTACAAATGGATG
>CAZUJI010000002.1:0-28322 GCA_964620235.1 uncultured Eubacteriales bacterium | reverse complement strand
GGTAGACGACGGCAAATGGCACGGGTCCGACGCTGAGCTTGTAGCCGGTAACTACGAGTTCAACGAGTACGAAAAGGCTATCTTAGCCAGCACCGGTTTGGTGGGTAATACCCACTCGGTATACGTACCCACCGATGCTGACGAGGGCTACGTAACGGTAGACGCCGAAGCCGAAAAGGTAACGGCTAAACCCTACGCTACCGACAACGGTTACGTATGGCTGCCCACCTCTGCGGTAATTAAATACACCGCGCCCGACGGCAGCGCCGGTACCGACGTGCCCGTAGCCTTGACAAAAGACGGTGAGGTTTACATAGGCTATTTTAATAAGCCAGCCAACTCTTACCGCGTAGAGGTTACCTACTCTTTATACATTGCAGTAGACGAAGACTTGCAAGAGTTGTTAATCAAAGCCCCTTATTTAATGGTAGACGGTTACTACCACGCTAAGGACGACTTTAACAACTTAGACATCTTCGTTTCTACCATCGAGGGCAAAATTGAAGATTTGCGCGCCCTTTACAACGGCATTTCTTACGATATTCCTTACGATGGTCTGCCCCAGGAGTTTTTGGATCGCTACGAGGCCAAGTACGGCACCAAGTTTGAGGATGATTTCTCTTACTCTGTTGAAATCGCCTTGACCGACGGTGCCACCAAAGAGGCCTTGGCGAATTTATTGGCCGACTACGACAACCCTGAGAACAACAAGCACTTAACTCTGTCGGTGCTGATTTCGCAATTCGACGCCGCCGCCAGCAAGATTCAATACATTGTTGAGCACGGCCAGGAGTTAAAAGATGCGATTCGTTGGTTTACCATGCAATTGGTAGCCGTGCAAGAGGCTGACCTGTTGGGCTTGGCCGACGATTTAGACCATATGGCTACCGGCACCGGCGACAATACCATTGACGGCGCGTTAAAATTGGTAGACCGCTTGGTAGACGTGTTGCACGAGATGGGCGACGATGGCGTTACCGAGGCCATTGACACCGCCATCAACACCGCCGAGGATAAATTCGCCCCCTACGAGGATTTATTGGGCGAGGCCATTATGCAGAAGCTGTACTTAGACAGCTTAAAGGGCAAAACCCGCGACGAGCTGTTTGCCGCTTTGGCACAAAAGCACGCTGACTTCCTGTCGGCCGCTATCGACGTGGAAACCACCATTCTGCAAAAGGCCATTGATACTGCCGCAGACGCCGCAAAAGAAAAATTTGCACCTTATGAAGATTTGCTGGGCGACACCGTTATGCAAAAGCTGTACTTAGACAGCTTAAAGAATAAAGGTCGTGCCGACGGCGAGATTTACACTGCCTTAGAGGCAAAGCGTGCCGATTTCCTGTCTGCCGCCAACGATATCGAGACCGATATTCTGCAAAAGGCTATCAACACCGCTGCAGATGCTGCGAAAGACAAATTTGCTCCTTACGCAGACCTGCTGGGCACCGACATTATGAACAAGCTGTACTTAGACAGCTTAAAGGGCAAAGGCCGCGAGAACGGCGCTATCTACACCGCTTTGGTTGCAAAGCGCGGTGATTTCTTGTCTGCCGCTGTAGACGTAGAAACCGTTACCCTGCAAAAGGTAATTGATACCGCTGCCGACGCTGCCAACGAAAAGTTTGCCGATTTTGCAGACTTGTTGGGCGCCGACGTTATGAACGAGCTGTCCTTAAACAGCTTAAAGGGCAAGGGCCGCGCCGACGATGCCATTTACGTTGCCTTAGAGGCCAAGCGCGCCGACTTCCTGTCTGCCGCTAACGACATTGAGACCACCGTGGTACAAAACGTTATTCAAAAGGCTATAGACGAGTCGAATGCTCTGTTTGAAGCAAATGACTTTGCTGTTTTGCCGGATGAGTATCAAGCAGCGTTAGACTTAAGCTCGTTGAAGGGCTTAACCAAAGAGAACAATGCCATCTACGATGCCATTGCTCAAAAAATTGAAGAGTACAAACAAACCGCTGACGCTATGGATGCTGATGCAGATAACTACGGTGGATTTTTAGCCTCCTTGGGCGAAAAATTACGCCAAGCAGCAGCAATTATTCGTAGCGAAGAAGAGGATGGCGGTGTTTACAGTTTAAAAATGTTAGACTCTGCCGTTCGCGAGACCTACGCTGCTGCCGACACCGTTCGCAGTGAGGGCGAAGGCGGCGGTCTGGCAGCCCTGAACACCTTAGAGGATGCCATTGACGAAGTATTTGCCGCAGCCGACACCATCCGCAGCGAAGAAGAAGGCGGCGGTCTGGCAGCCCTGAACACCTTACAGGGCGCCGTTGATGAGATTCTTGCCGCAGCCGACACCATCCGCAGCGAAGAAGAGGGCGGCGGTTTGGCAGCGCTCAATACCTTAGAGGATGCCATTGACGAAATCTTTGCCGCGGCCGATACCATCCGCAGCGAAGAAGAGGGCGGCGGTATTTACGCCTTAGACCAATTAGAGGCTGCCCTTCGTGAGGCTTACGCCACCTTAGACAGCACCGCTGCCGAGATTGAAGCCAAAAAGGCCACCATCAACGAAATGGGCGAGACCGCAAAGGCCAAGGCCGACGAGGTTCGCGCACTCATTACCGGTGAAGGCTCCGGCGGTATCTCCTGGCAGAGAGTTGTAAACTCGGTTAAGAGCATTAACAACGGTAAAGAGAAGTGGAACTTCTTAAACTACAGCTTCTTTAAGCAGGGCATTACCGATGCCGAGTACGTTGCCGTTGACCAAGCCGTTGCAGGTGCCATTAACAGCCTGGATGAGTACTTGGTTGAAGAGCGCGACTTTGAAGTAAAGCCCGAGCTTTTGGCACACCAAACCGTATTAACCGGCTTGGTAGCGCAACAAGTGGTACACGTATCCGTAAGCGCAATGGTTATTCCTAAGAATAGCCAAAACTCCAACGAGCTGAATGCGCTGGACGTATTTACCATTGACTTCCCCTTAGATGCCGGTACTCCGGTTGCCGAGGTTATGAAGGCCATTAACAACTGCGGCATTGAGAAGCAGGCATTAGAGCAATGGGATGCTTACTACGAAGTGGGTATGCAGTATTACGACCGATTTACCTACCTGCGGGATATGGACGCCCAGTTGATTGAAAACTTTACCGAGTTAGATCAGGATATTCGCTTCCACGTCACCTATATGCCCAAGAGCTTTGACGTAACCGAGACCTACAAGCCTGCAGGCAGCCAGGTAACCAACGTTTTCTTTGGTTACAACCTGCTGTTAGAGAAGCCGGCGGACCCCTTAAAGTCCTACGACTATAAGGTAAACGGCAAATCTGAGCGCGAGGGTACCGTAATTCGCGTAACCGAGGATTTACAGATTTCTCGTACCGAGGGTAAGGCCATTGAGGGCAAGCCGTTAACCAACATTGTTGCCTCCAGCTGGATGCCCGGTATTAACTTAAGCGCGAAAGAAAAGGCCGTATTAAACAGCGGCGCTTTATTCAGCGACACCATTTACTTCCGTACCCCCACCAGCCAGGATAAGCTGACCAAGGTATCGGTAGACGGCGACGGCTATAAAGTAACTGCCGAGGCTATGAACGCCGGTTTACTCAACGCCACCGCATATTGGACTCCGAAATACGCCTACCCGGTATACGCCGACGGCGACGGCGCACAGTTTAATCTGGCCGTTTCTGCCGATGAGGGCGTTTACGAGGGCTATTTTGAGACCGACCCGCAAAGAACCTTTAAAAACGTTCAGGTGGTTTACCAATTAACCATCACCGGCTTAGGTGAGGACGTTTCTGCTCTGGCCAACATTGCCAACGTTTTGGTAAGCGATATTGCCGCCCAACAAGCCGTTTTAGATAGCCTGTGCAAGGGCTCGGGCGAGAGCTTCTACAACAACCTGTTCCAAATCAACAGCACCATTTTGGGTGCGGTTAAGTCGGTAGAGGGCATTAGCCCCGACGCCATTGCTGCGGTTAACACCATTATTAACGAATGTATTAACAACAACAATGCAGACGGTACCACCTTCTTATACGAGTACTTAACCCAATACTTAAGCGAAAACGGCGGTCTGGCCTACTTCTATAAGGGCGACAACGCCGAGAAGTTCCAACGCCAGATTGATTTGATCAACGCAAATCTGCCCACCGTTTGGAGCGACCCCGCTGTGCAAGCCGCCATTGTAAAAATGGGCTACGCCGACAAGACCGAAAGCGTAGAAAAGGTTATTGAACAGCTGAGAACCACCGAGTTAAAAGCCATTAACGCTTTGGTAAACACCAACAGCGCCTTTGTAGACAATATGCTGGCTGCCGCATTAGGCGAAGGCACCACCTCGGCCCACACCGTAGAAGAGGGCACCGTGGTTATGCAACAAATTTTGATGGCTGCCGCCCCCGGCCAGACCACCTACACCGTTGAGATTCAGGTATTAAACCGCTACAACGGCGTGGTAGAGACTCTGTCCACCGAGCTTTCGGCCGCAGCTGCCACCATCGTAACCTACGACGAGTTGAATGCGATCTACAATGCTTTGTTGGCCGACTACGACAACGCAAAATACTATACCGAGAACAAGAACTTACCTGCCGAGGGCTATAAGTTAACCGAAGATCCGGTTACCTTTACCTCTACTTTGTCCCCCGTTACCTACACCGTTCAAATTGACGGCGTAGAAGACCAAGTTCTGTACGCCTTTGACGCCTACACCATCAACCTGCCCGGTACCGGCGAATCCGGCACCAAATACGTATACGACGTAAACGGCAGCAAGGTTGAGGTTGGCTCGGGCACCTTAGAGAACTTTGCTTTAGGTACCGACATTGCCAAGATTGCCCAACTGTTCGGTGATGACCGCGTATTGGTTATTACCCGCGAATTGGTAGATATTAACGTAGACAATCTGTTAAAATTTGCCGGCAACTTAAACAACGCCTTTGCAAACAGCGGTCTGCCTGCAAGACTGATTGCCTTTGAAGATGCCAACGGCCAGTTAGCCTTAGTGCTGCGCATTACCGGCGAGCTGGGCAGCGTATCTCCCCAAGCCTTGATGGGCGAAATTATGGGCCTGATTCAAGATTTGTCCTACGTTGGTATTAACGGCAGCCCCTTGTTTGGTATGAACAGCGAAAACGAGCTCAAGCTGTACATTCAAACCGTAGTAAATATGTTGGTAAACAGCCAAATGGGGTTAGATACCTTTGAGAATTTGGTAGACGCCAACGGCAACATCATTGAAATGGCCGCTCCCGGTCAGCTGGTTGCCTTAGACGGCGCCGCCATTGCCAATACCGACCAATTGGGCGGTAAGCTGATGGAAACCACCGTTCAATTCGGTGTAAACATCAACAACGTTACCAACGCTCCCTTATACGTTACCTTCCAGGATTACGACCAACAGGCTGATATCTTATTAAAAGCTAAGAAGGGTGCCGCACAAATTCGCCCCTACTTAGACGTAAAATTAGACGGTGCAGCCCACGTTACCATCAACGCACCCGACAGTGTATACGCCTATATGCTGACTGCTTTAATTGCAGTAGGTCAGGTAGACTTTACCACCCTGCAATCTTACGAGCTGGATGCCGTTTTAGAGTATGGCTTCAACTTAATTAAGCCCGTATTCGAGTCCGAGGGCGTAAGCGCCGATACCTTTATCAATACCGTTAAAAATACCGGCTTCTTCGAGGCTGTAAACTCCAGATTTGATATGGAAGCCCACAAAGTCCTGATGAATAAGCTTTACAGCGGTGTAAAACACGTTTACGGCGCTACCAAGTTAGAGGGCGAGTCGGTAGACGGCATCTACAACGGCGTATTTACCTACGACGCTTTAGACGTTGTGTTTGGTAAGGTGCCCGATATGCAAGACTTTACCGGTATGATTGCCGAGACCGAGACCGGCTTAACCCTGCCTGTTTCCTTCACCTTGGCCAATCGTGATGCTGAGTATGATGCTTTGGTATTGGATATCCGTGCCGACGGTATTCTGAACAAATACTATATGGCCAGAAGCTTGTCTGCCGTTACACCTACCTTAAACAACACCGCTGTGGTTGTGTTGGTAGACGACGTAGTAGGCAATCTGGTATTTAACAACAGCGTAATCGTTAACTTAAACGGCTACACCGTACACGGCGACATTACCGCCCAGAGCGGTACCGTTACCATTGTAGACAGCACCTTAGACATCAAGGCTGCCGGTACCGTTACCGGTGATATGATTACTGCCGGCGGCGCCTTTGCGCTGGGCGGCGGTACCTATACCGACGACGTAACCGCCTATCTGCAAGAGGGCTACGAGTTAATTGACGGTACCGTTACCAACGGCTGCTACACCATGGTAAAGGATGGCCAGAACATCAACGTTTACCTGGGCAGCGATTATATCGCATTAAATAAATCCGTAGCCAAGGTATTGGCCACCGATTTGGTATTCAAGCTGGTTATGAACTACTATGGCCTGGCTGAGCTGGCCATAGACGGCAACGGCATCTACGCCGTAGAGCTGCCCGACGTTACCGCAGGCTTAAACGACCGCGTTGCTTTGGTCAACAAGGTATTAGACTGCTTTAACTGCCAAGGCTCCACCGCCTTTGCTAACCAATTTGTTGCCGACATTACCGATTTTGCCGCTTTGGCAGATGCAGTAGAGAGCAACGGCCTGGTTGCCAGCTATACCATTCAACAGGCACTGCTTAACCCCTACGCACAGCGCGAAGAGGGCGACTACTTCTCGCTGAACATCGCCACCACCGACGACAAGACGGTAAGCACCATCAACGTTTACGTGGCCGACGAGTTCCCCGCAAACATTCAAGCACAAATCGTAGATATTCTGCGTGAGTTAGACAACATCACCACCTTCAACACCTTAGAGTTCGGTATTAACGATATCTCTTACGGCGAGGGTACCGGCTTTAGCGCTAAAGGCTTCTACGTAGACGCCTACGGCACTGCCGACGTATTGTTAGACTTAACCACCAACGTAAACTACCCCGTAGTTTTGGCTGCCATTTTGGCCAACAATGCCAAGAGCGACCGCAAAGCAGAGCTGGTAGACGCTATTAAGAACTACCAGACCAGCAACTCTACCGTTGCATTACAATCGGCGTTAGAAAAGATGTCGATTGCCGAGATGACCACCGCCTTAAGGGGTAGCGCTAACCAAAGCTTTGCCGGTATTTTGGCAAGATTAGGCATTACCGCTCCCGAGGCAGTAGAGTTAGAGGCCATTTACGCCACCGTTCGTCAGGTTGCCGCTAAGGTACTGGCCCGCATAGGCAAAACCGGCCCCAGCGATAAGACCTTGGGCGGCTTAAAGATGGCCGGCACCGTTGGTTCTTACGGCATTAACGTTTCTCGCGGCACTGTTTCGGCCAAGTTAGAGCTTCGCTTGTTCACCGAAGAGAGAGCCATTATTGTAAAAGACAAGAACGGCATTATCGTAATGAACACCGATGATTTGGCCGCCGCTTTAGAGAACGTAAAAGACGGTTACACCATTTACGTAAACAGCCCGGTTACCTTAGCAAAAGACGTAACCCTGCCGGCTGTAGAGTTCACCTTAGAAAAGGCTGAGAACATCGACTTTGCAGGCAAGCTGCTGTGGTTTAACGACGGCAACACCGTTTTAACCACCGGCAAGGACCTGTCGGCCAACGTAATGTCCGACTCTAACTTGTTCTGCTCGGCCGTTGGCTACACCAGGGACGGCGATATGTATGTATTCCGTCTGATAGGCGACCAACACAGCTGGGTAACCATTCCGCCGGTTGAGCCCGGTTGTGAGACCCCCGGTTACACCGCCGGCGAGTGGTGTGAGCACTGCCATAAGTACGTTGAGGGCAAAGAACCGGTAGAAATCGACCCCACCGGCCACGACTACCACGCAGTTATCACTCCGCCCACCTGTACCGAGCAAGGCTACACCACCTACACCTGTCATAACAGCTGTGGCGACAGCTACGTAACCGATTACGTAAATCCCACCAACCACGAGGGCACCACCCGCGAGGTTAAGGGCTACCCCGCCACCTGCACCGAGCCCGGCTTGACCGACGGTTTGTTCTGTGACAAGTGTCAAACCTGGCTGGTACCGCAAGAGCCTATTGAGGCACACCACACCCCCGAGGCTTACGAGCAAGAGCCCACCTGTACCGAGCCCGGTATCACCGGCGCTACCAAGTGTACCGTTTGTGGCGAGATGTTAGAGCCCGGTACCGAGGTACCGCCTACCGGTCACGATATTACCGTTGTGCAAGGCACCCCGCCCACCTGTACCGAGCCCGGTCTGACCGCCGGCGCCGTTTGTTCCAAGGGCGACCACGTATGGGTACCGCAAGAACCCATCGACCCGTTGGGTCACACCGTGGTTGTTGACCCGGCTGTAGAGCCCGGCTGCACCACCCCCGGCTTAACCGAGGGCTCGCACTGCTCTGTTTGTGACGAGATTCTGGTTGAGCAGCTGCCCGTTGACCCTGCCGGCCACACCACCGTAATTGACCCGGCTGTTAAGCCCGATTGTACCGAGCCCGGCCTGACCGAAGGCTCGCACTGTGGCGAATGTGGCGTGGTTCTTGAAAAACAAGAGTACGTCAAACCCTTAGGCCACAACATTGTTATTGATCCGGCCGTAGGCGCCACCGAGAATTCCACCGGTTTGACCGAAGGTTCTCACTGTGACCGCTGCGGTGATGTGATTGTACCGCAACAAACTCTGCAAAAGCTGCCTTACATCCACGTTCCCACCGTTACCGTTGATCCGGTTGACGGCGTAGTTCGCGGCGCCAAGGTAGACGCAGACAAGAAGCAAGTATTCTTAGACGTAAATCCCGATGGCTTTACTGCCAAAGAGTTCGGCGAAGTTTACTTCAAGATTGACAACGCTACCGTAAGCAAGATTGAGCTGTTCAACTACAACGGCAGCGTAAAACGCGGCGCCGATGACCTGATTTGCAACGGTGACATTGTTACCGTTTGGGCCACTAACGCCGACGGCGTAGAAGTCAGTGTTACCTATACTGTTATTATCATGGGCGATGCCAACTGCGACGGTAAACTGAACTCTCGTGACCTGGTACTTATGAAATTGGCTTACGTAGGCGACTTATCCTTAGAAGAACCCGGTTCCTTGGCCGCCGATATGAATCACGACGGCAAATTGAACTCTCGCGATACAGCCGCTTGCGATACCAAGTACGTTGCTTGGTCCGAGAATGGGTATACCTCTCAAACCAAAAATGACTAATAATAGGAGGTAAGAGCAATGAGAACTTCTAAAAAAATCCTTTCTGTAGTGCTTGTTTTGGCAACACTGCTTTGTTTCTTCAACTTTGGTGTGGCAGCTTACGCTGCCACACCTACCACCCAAACCACCGTTAACGCCTACGCCGGCGAAACGGTTACGGTGGAATTTTCGGAGATTTCTTGCTACGGCGTAAGTGGTGATATCAGCTACAGCAACCGCAGCCTGTTTACCTCTGTGACTCCTGTAAGCTCTTCTTACGGCCAGGTCAGAGAGAAAAAATTTATTCTGAGTAGCGATGAGAAATTTACTCCGGTTGTAAAATTAAAAGTAACTGTTAGCAGTTCTGCTGCTGTTGGTAGTACCTGCGTAGTTACCTTTAATGTGGATGCCCGCGTAGACAGCAATGTGGATTTTAGTGGTCCCGGTGACTACTTCAAAACCGTTACCGTTAAGGTGGTTGAAAGACCTACCACCTCTACCCCGGTAACCTCTACTCCCGTAACTTCTACTCCGGTTACTTCTACCCCTGCTACTTCTACCCCGGCCACTTCTACTCCGGCTACCTCTACCCCTGCAACCTCTACCCCTGCAACCTCTACCCCCACCGTTACCAGCAAGCCCACCACCTCTAAACCGGCTACCTCTTCTACCCCCGGGGTAAAATTGGATTTAACCGAGTTGAATGCACAAATCGGTACGGCACAGGGCTTAACCGCCTCTGACTACACGGTAGATTCTTGGGCCAAGGTAAAGGCCGCTTTAAATGCCGCGATTGCAGCTCGCAAGGCCAACAAGCAGGCCGACGTAGACGCTGCTGCCAAGGCCTTAAAAGAGGCTATTGCCGGCTTAGTAAAGATTGACGGCACCCAACTGCAAAAGCTGGTTGACTCTGTAAACGATTTCTTGGCAGAGGATGCTATGGCTCAGGTAAGAGATGCCTTAGACAAGGCTTTGGAGGACGCAGCTGCCGCATTAAAGAGCGGTAAGCAGGACGAAATCAACACTGCCTACAACAACCTGGCCAAGGCTTTAGAGGATTACAAAGCCAAATTGGCTGAAATCAGCAAGGGCGAGACCATTGAGGTTGAAAAACCCGTAGAGGTTGACCCCGACGGCCCCTTCTGTAACATTTGGTTACATAAGCTGTGGCTGGTACTGCTCATCATCAGCCTGTGCGCAAACGTAGTATTTATCGTACTTACCGTTCGCTATTTTGTTCGTCGCAAAAAGCAACTTGCCGACGATATGCCGTTGGTAGACTATAATATCAACGAAGATTAACCTTTGAGGGATGTCCGTGAACCAGTTATTACAACAACGCAGATACTTTGAAACGTGGGAAGAGGCCTTTCGGGGCCTCGTTCCCGCCGTGCGTCAACAATCGGTACGCGTTGCCTCGTATACACAGGTGTTGTACCTGCAGGCCTGTCAAATGGGCTTTGGCTTAAGGTTCCCGGGGGGCGACCTGCGTATGCTGGCCACCTACGGTGACTTGGCCTATAAATGCGGTATGTATCACCAGCTGGGCAAAGCGGTGCTGCCGCCCGAGTATCAGGTGTTTGAGCCTACCTTTACCAAAGAGGAGCAGGCCTTGTACCGCACCTATACCACCGAGGGCCGCCAATTGGTGGCCGAGCTGCAGGCCAATGGCACAAGCAAAAGGCGCCAACCCAGTGAAGAAGAGCCGCCCACCGATAATATCCCCTGGCTGATGCTGCGGGAGAGTTGCCAGCAACATAACGAGCGTTATGACGGCACCGGTTACCCCGATGGCCGCGCAGGGAATGAAATCAGCCCCATTGCGCAAATTGTGGGTATGGCCAAGGTGTTTGATTATTATTCTGCCGGAGTCAAGTCCGAAAATCCCTTTTCGGAGGCCTGCGATGCGGTTTTAGCCGCCGCCGGTACCTTATTTGCCCCCGAGTTGTGTGAAGTGTTCAAGGTCTGTCGCTCAAAGCTGCAAAGTATTTACAACAAATACATACACTACACCAAAAAAATACCTCGCACCATTCCCCTGGTTAAAAAAACCAAGGATCGGCCGATGGGCTTGGCCTACCACCCGCTGGTGGGCGGCCCCCAGTCACAGGTTACCGCCTTTGAGGCAGTGCCCTGGTTTAGCATAAACGCCGGCGAGGTAGAAGATAGCTCTACCGTGGCCCCGCGGCTGGCCCGCACCGGCCTGACGGTAGACGTGGCCTTTTACTTAATGTACGAGGCTACCGATACGCTGCTGCGTATGCAAAATTGCCAATTAGAGGCAAAATACCTGATTTTACAGACGTTTAGCGAGTTCTATGGCAAAGAAAGTCACCTAAAACGGTTTGAAGAATTGTTTGCAAACCAACCGGTAGACCGTTCTTGTCTGCTGTTGACCCTGCCGCAAGAAAAATTGCTCAAGGCCAACAAGGGCGAGCTGGAAACCATCACCCGCTACCTTAAAAACGGCGTTGCGCTGTTGTTAGACGGGTACGACCCGCAAAACGTCTCCCCCACCAGGCTGAAAGAGCTGGGCATTGCCCACGTTCGCCTGGCGCCCCAAATTTGCGCCCAGCCCCACTACGCGGCTGACGTGCAGGCCTTGCGGGCGTTAGATATTACCGTTTTTGCTGATGCCACCGCGGCCGAGCAACTGCAATGGCTGGCCGAGTGCGGCGTTTACGCCGCCCGCACCCCCTGGAGTAACGACCCGATGGATGAGGACACACTCATTCAAAGCAGCTTGCTACGGGAGCGTGAGGCAACGGTATGAGCAAGAACACCACCCCCACCGGTGACCGGCACCGCCGCGTGTTTAAAAAATACCGGGCGGGGATAAAGCTTACCCATAACGAGATCAAAGAAATCCGCGCCGGCCGCAAAAAGCTCCGTCGGGATATGCGCAAGCTGAAAATCTACTCCCGTCGCGAGTTTGAGGCCACCGCCTCGGGCTTAGGCCTTTATTTTGATAAGGGCCGTTTTTTAACCCTTTGGCTGTGGCTTTGGCACCGTGGTGCCTTGGCGGCAGTGCTGGTGGCTTTGTCGTTGGCAATGCTGGCGATGTACGGCTTTTCAACCGTAACCCAGCTGCGGGGTCACTTTACCATTAACCTGTCGGGCCATTTGGTCAACCAGGGCTTTGAATTAAGCGACACGGCGGATTTTGCCAACCCCACCGCACGTCTTTACGGCAAGCCGGTGGAGGATGCGCCCTGCATCTCGATTACCGACCTGCCTGCCGACGTTGACGCTACCGACGGCTCGCACAACGGGCGCAACTACTTTGCCCACACCTTTTATATCGCCAAGCGTGGCGAGGGTGTGGTAGACGTAAAGGTTTCGTTGGTTATCAATTCCGAGTCGAAGGACGCGTCTGAGGCCATTTGGGCGCTGCTGTACCAAGACGGCAAGCCTTTGGTATACGCCCACGCCAATACGGCCAACGGCACCGACGAAAGTCTGCCCGCAAAGGGCGACAACACCCGCGGGTATACCAATATCCCCTGCTTAGATATGCAAAGCCACAACCAGTTAGAGCAGATTCGGCAGTCCTACGGCCGCAGCTATTACCGTTTAACGCCGCAGTCGTTTTTGTCGGACGAGCTGGTAACCACCTTTACACTCAACGACGTAGCCCCCGACGAGGTGCACAAATACACCGTTGTTTTGTGGTTAGAGGGTGACGACCCCGACTGCACCGACGAACTCATAGGCGGGCATATTGGTATGCATATGGATTTTGAGCTTTTAGAATAATTTTGGCTATTATTCGCCCCTTGGCTCTAACCCAAAGGGCGAGGCAAATATAAAACTCCGGCGGGAGAAAACGCAAATCTGAAAAGTGAGGTAAATAGTGATGAAAAATCAACACACTCATGAGATGAAACCGCTTCGCAAAAAGCTGTTTGCAGCAATCGCTATGTTACTGGTGGCCTGCGTTATGACCATATCCTCCACCTATGCATGGTTCACCCTGTCTACCGCTCCCGAAGTAAAGGGCATCACCACCACGGTTGGCGCCAACGGCAACTTGGAAATTGCCTTGGGTACCTATAACACCGTATACGCCGGTGGTATTCCCGGCTCGGGCGAAGGCACTTCTATGGATAAGGCCGGCGTTACCAAAGACGTGGCCAACGTTACCTGGGGTAACTTAATTGACGTAACCGGGCTCTACGGCTTAGAGAGTATTGCCCTGTTCCCCACCCGTTTGAACGCTTCGGCCGGCTTGGTAGCCAACGCCGCGCCGTTAAAGTACGCCAAATACGGTGCAGACGGCCGTGTAACTGAGTTGGCCGGCGCCATTAAGGGCGCTTGGGGCGGCTCCAGCTTTATGTACGACGTTGCCAACAAGCCCGCCGGTGTAAACGGCATTGGCTCCTCCAGCGCTATTTCTGAGCGTGCTTTGGCTTTGATGGGCTACAAAAACAATTTCGTAAGATATCAAAACGCTGCCAAAACCGCTGCTGAGAACTCTATTGTTCTGTACGGTGCCGACCTGGCCGGCTTGATGATCGACGGCGGTGTAGCCGACAGCAACGACTATTTCTCCTACAAACCCTATCTGCAGGGCTTAATTGACGAGCTGAAAACCTCGAACGCTGCAGTTGGTAATGCTGTTAAATCGGCTATTTTGGCTTTCTTGGCCAGCGCCAAAGCCCAAAATGCTGACAACACGGCTTTAACCGACGAAGCTTGGAAAAACTTAGACACCGTTGCAGCTGCCCAAACCGTAGAGGATTTAATCACTACCATTGGCGCCGCTTACAACGTTCCGGTAGAATATATTGACACCTACTTTACCGACATTTACGTAGGCATCAGAGACAAGCTGAACACCGCCCAAGAGAATTTGGATGCAATGACCGAAACCAACGCCGACTGGACTGCCGTTAATGCCGTTGTTGTTGACCTTGTAGACACCGATAGGCTGTTGGTAATGGGCGAGACCATTCCCGAAATTAAAGCCGACCCCGACAACATCATCAACAAAATGATGCAGGGCACCGGCTTAGACGTAAGCTTTGGCTACACCGAAGGCAAGGTATACTCTGACTTAGCCGATATGGTTGGCGAGTTCAGCGGTACCATTACCTTTAAGCAGGGTACTGTAATTAACGCTATGGGCCAAAACGTAAACCTGGGTGGTGACGGCGCCGACTTAAAGCCGGTTAGCACCGACCTGAAGGTTCTGGCTCGCGCTACCGGTTTTGCCGGTATGCTTTCTACCATTAAAACCGACGTTGTAAACTACCCGCAAACCACCGCCGGCACCGATCAACAGGGCTTAACCAATCTGTACGGTTACTCCTTAGACCTGTTGTTCCGCACCAACGCTGCCGATAGCAAGCTGTTGCTGCAGGTAGCCCCCGAAAACCGCATTTATGCCGAGAACGACAACGAAGCCATTATGGGCGGCGGCAGCAATATGACCTTTACCACCTCGGCCGGTATGACTGCCGACAGAGTAAAGGCCTTAATGGGCGCCATTCGCGTTGTGTTCTATGCTACCCCCGAGGTAGAGGGCTCCGGCGAAATCTTGGCCGTTGCTAAGTTAGACACCGCCAACGCTACCACTGCCGGTAACGACGTAAAGGCAAACCTGCAACTGGTAGACTTAGAGACCGCTTACAACGCTGACGGCGTATTTAACACCGCCGCTGCTGCCGTAACTGCCGATGCCAACGGCAACTACGAGCTGACTGCTCTGTCGGCCAACACCATTAAGCGCGTTACCGCTTTGGTATACTTAGACGGCGACGTAGTAGACAACAGCATGGTTAGCGCCTATGCCGACATCGCCGGTATGCTTAACCTGCAATTCTCCAGCACCGCCAACCTGAAGCCTATGGATTACCAAAACCTGAAGGACGGCGTTACCGCTTAATTTAAGCACCTAATCGCTCCTCTCCCGCCTGTTTTTGCAGGCGGGAGAGGGTAACTTTTACCGCAGGGCTTGGTTAGAGCATAGCTTGCAAGGTGAAAAAGTGCCAATTTACAATTTTATAGGCATTTTAGATAAAGCGTTACCCTTTTTGGGCATCGCTGTATCGTTGTTTTTAGGGGAGGATGATTTTTTTGAGCCAAGACCGGCAAGATACCCGCAGAAAACGCAGGTTTTTGGTTATAGCACTTATTTTGGTGCTGCTCGTCCTGCTTCCGTTAAGCACGGTAGCCACCTATACCTGGTTGGCCATCAGCAAAACCCCTAAAGTCAGCGATATGGAGATGACCATCAACAGCAACCCCGGTCTGCAGCTGGCCTGGGCGGCTGATGCCGCCGAGGAGGCTTGGGGCCAGCAGCTGCTGTTTACCGATGCCGTACCGCAGGACACTTTGTTAACACCGGTGACCTACTCTGCGGCAGAGGATTGTTTTTTTACCGCCCGCTTTGGCGCCGACGGCCGAATGATAGACGTGGGCGACAAATTAAATGACGAAATGGATGCCAACGGCCGCGACGGGCACTACGTAAAATTTACGGTGTACGGTCGCACGGGACAAAACGTAGAGGTGTCGCTGTCCCCTGCGGTGGCTTTGCAGGGCGGCGGCAGCGCCGGCACCTATTTAATTGGCGAGCCGCTGTGGCAGGAGGATACCTTAACCCATAAAGACGGCGGCGCAGGCGCCCAATATGCCACCCGTATAGGGCTGCGCATTACCAAGCAGTCGGCCGACGGTACGGCCGATGCCCCCACCTTTTTTGTGTACGAGCCCAATGCCGACGGGCATATTGGCGGCAGCTTGGGTATGGTAGATACCCCGTCGGTAGACGGCACCGAAACTCTGGTGCCCCCCGAGCAGCTTATTCGCCAGTCCACCTCTACATGGGAGGAGGCCTACCCCGTACAGCGTGACCTGGTGGTGTATACCCCCGGCACCTTTACCGAAGAGGTAACTCTGTTTACCCTTGACCCGACGCAACGGGTGCAAATTGAGGTATACCTTTGGTTAGAGGGCAAGGACGTGGACTGTGTAAACGCCTTGGGCGTAAACGCCCGCATTTTTGCCAACCTGCAATTTTCGGCGCAGGCCGAGGGTGGCTCGGGCTTGGTGCCCATTCCCTAAGGAAACACGAATAATCCGAACCTGATTTTTGCGGGCGGATTTTCGTCTATGCTTAAGAGTAATTTTGGTCGTAGATTTACTGTACAGTAAATTTTAGGATATACGGATGTGTCGGTGCGGCTTTACCGGCAAAACCGAGCTGTGTTGGCTCGGCGTCCCAAAAAGGAGAGATTGTATGAATCATACCGAGGAAAAAATCATATCCCCCGCAGAACAACCCGAAAAGGCAGAAAAATCACCTAAAAAGCACAAGGTGCTCAGCGGCATTATTAACGCCGTGCTGGTGGTGGCCATTGTTTTGGCCATTTTGGCTACCTACGTGTCCTTTGTTTCTACTTCGGGTAGCGGCGTGCCCAATATTTTTGGGTTGCGGCTGT
Source organism: uncultured Eubacteriales bacterium (assembly GCA_964620235.1). Classification (GTDB taxonomy): domain Bacteria; phylum Bacillota; class Clostridia; order Oscillospirales; family Acutalibacteraceae; genus CAZUJI01. Next base: position 11,690 of record CAZUJI010000002.1, on the reverse strand, counting down.
TCTCTATCCAAACCGATTCTATGTACGATACCCTTTTGCCCGGTGATTTGGTAATTGACACCGCCGTAAAAGACCCGGCCGATTTGAAAAAAGAGGATATTATTACATACTGGACAGTTATCGACGGCGAACGGGTACTCAATACCCACCGTATCGTAGAGATTTACGATGCCAACGGTTACCTGATTTTTGCCACCAAGGGTGATAACAACACCACGGTGGATACCCTTACCGTACACGAGGCCGAGGTAGTTGGCAAGTACGCCTTCCGTATCCCCGGCGTAGGTAAGGTGTTCGACTATTTGCAGACCAGCACCGGATTTTTAATCGTTGTGGTGATTCCGGTAATTATCTTCCTGCTGTATCAGCTCATTCAGTTCTTCCGTGTGCTGTTTGAGTATCAAAACGTAAAGAGCCGTATTCGTTTTGAGCAGGAGCGTGGCCGCACCGAGGATTTAATTGAGGAGCAGCGCCAACGCGAGGAGGAATTAAAAGAGGCCGAGCGTCAGCGTATGGAAGCCGAGCTGCGCGAAAAGATTAAGGCCGAGCTGTTAGAGCAAGCCAAAAAAGAGTCGGAGAATACCGCCGACAAGGATTCTACAGACCCCCAATGAGGTGAGCCCTCTTGTTAGACAATTTTTTTAAGTATTTATATGAGGATATCGGGCGGATCTTCCAGGCAATCTGGGAGGTCCTGCTCGCCGTCCTCAATTTCTTTAATATGCTGTTAAATTTCCCTATGCGGATGAATCTGATAAAAGCTCACTCGGCCGAGTTTGGCACGGTAGACTGGGTTTTACTGCTGATTACTCACCTGATTTTGCTGGCGCTGACGGTTGTGCTGATTCTCTTTTTGGTGCGTGCCGTGCGCAAGCTGTTCCGCTTTAGGGTGCCGGTGAAAAAGCACGACGAAGTGGTGCGGCAGGTAAAGCAGCTGCAGCGGGATTTGATTCGCGCCAACTACGAAAAAGACCGTTTGCTGGCCATGAAGGTGGCCGAGCTGGGCGTGCCTGCAGAGGAGCTGCTGCCCGAGGACGAAGAAGAGCCCCAGGGTGAGTTTGCGCTGCAGGATAAGCGCAACACCTTCCAGTCGCCCTGTGTTGACCCTGCGGCCAGCCGCTTCTTCCGCCTGACCACGGTGGATAACTACTATAAAACCCAATACACCGTGCCTCAATACAACAACGATATTACCTTAGAGCAGCTGTGCCACGCCTTCCGCAATTTTGCGGCCAACAAATTGGGCCTTTATTACGAGATTGACCTAATCCGCTTTTTCTTTGCGGCGCTGGGCACCTCTCGCATCGTTATTTTGCAGGGTATTTCGGGTACAGGTAAAACCTCGCTGCCCTATGCCTTTGGTAAGTTTGTGCAAAAGGATACTACGGTGGTTTCGGTGCAGCCCTCGTGGCGTGAGCGTACCGAGCTGTACGGTTATTTTAACGAATTTACCAAGACCTATACCGAAACCGACTTTTTGCAGGCCGTGTACGAGGCCAACTACTACCGCGACCCCCATATGGTCATTTTGGATGAAATGAACATTGCCCGCGTGGAGTATTACTTTGCCGAAATTTTGTCGATTTTGGAGATGCCGCTGGAAAGCGAATGGAACATTGATATTGTTACCGCCGTGTGGGATAACGACCCCTGCTTAATCAACCAGGGCAAGTTGGCCATTAGCAACAACCTTTGGTTTGTGGGCACCATCAATAACGATGACTCTACCTTTGCCGTGGCCGACAAGGTGTACGACCGTGCCATTCCCATTGACTTAGACAGCCGCGCCGAGGCCTTTGAGGCCGAAGAAACGGCGCCGGTATGCATCAGCACCGACCATATTAACGCTATGTTTGCCCGGGCTAAAGAGATGTATCCCATCTCGCAGGAGGTGCTGGACAAATTAGAGCTGGTAAACGATTATCTTATCAAAAACTTCCGTCTGGCCTTTGGTAACCGTGTTATGAAGCAGGTGCGGGACTTTGTGCCCTGCCTGATTGCCTGCGGCGGCACCGAAGCGCAAGCGGTGGACTTTATTGTGGCCAAAAAGGTGCTGCGTAAGTTCGAGTCGTTAAGTCTGGGCTTTATGCGTGACGAGTTGACCCGCTTTAGCGGATACTTAGACAAGGTCTTTGGCAAAAACACAATGAAGATCTGCAAAGAGTATATTGACACCTTAAAAAAGAACGCAAGCTAATCTGAACGTAAAAAACCGTAAGAAAGGAGCGGCCTTATGCCCCAGGAGAAAAGCAGCAAAAAATCGGCAACCATAGACGCCGTATATCAAAAATACGCGCGGGGCGTAATTCGCACCCTGGCCAGCACCGATTTTTACGAATTTTTTATGGATATGATCGACCGTGCAGAGAATGAATTTCAATTCTCAAACCGCCGCAGCGAAAAGGTGATTGACCCCAAGTGGGTAGACGCTATTGACGCTACGCTGAAGGCCTTTGAGAATATTATTGCCAACCCCCGCAACGTGATTAAAGAGGACGAAATTATCGTAAACGTGGCTCACGCCAAGCGGGCGGGGCAAGACGTGGTGCGCCATTTGGCGCAGCACGGCAGCTATGTAGACGCCTACGACGAGCGCTCAAAAGAGGTTACCCCCAACCGCCTGATGCAAAAGGTGCGTGACGACTCCAGCGAGCTGTACGAAAACCGCTTTGTATACACCGTTTTAGAGTCGGCCCATCACTTTGTGCGTATTCGGTACGAGGCGCTGTTTGAGGCTATGGGCGACGAGTTTGGCGCCAAGCTTAAAATGCAGTCGGACCTGGACTGCGCCAGCGAAACCATTCACTTTGATATGTTTATGCATATTAAAGAGAAGCAGACCGCCTTGGAAATCGACGAGAAAAACGGTGATATGCTGGCGGCGGTGGCTCGGCTGTACCGCGTTTTAACCATGCTGATGAACACCCCCTTTGCGGTGCAAATGTCGCGTTTGCCCCGTGTAAAGGGTGTTATCACCAAAACCAACGTGCTTAAAAAGCACCCCGACTATAAGGCCGTTGTGCGGCTTTGGGAGTTTTTAAAGGCCTACGACGACGTGGGCTACGCTATGCGGGTTACCGAGCAGAACCCCCAAATTACCGAGGCCTTCCAAAAAGATTTGTTCCACAACATTATGTACCAATACATCGTGCTTAAAGGGTACTTAGAGGCCGAGAAGGACCGCGCCATTCCCGCGCCCTTAAAGCAGCGCAAGCGGGTGCTTAAGCCTAAGTTTATCCGCGAGATTGTGGAGGAGCTTACCGAGGATTACGATCTGCCCGACGTAGAGGTGCGCAAGGTCTTAATCGAAACCTTAACCAAAGAGCAGCTTATGCAGCAAGAGGCTGAGGAGCGCCGCCGCTTGGTGGAGGAGCAGGCCAAGGCCCGTAAAGCCAAGCAGGAGCAGGAGCGTTTGGCAAAAGAGCAAGAAAAAGAGCGCCTGCGGCTTGAAAAAGAGGCCGAGCAAGAGCGCCTGCGGCTTGAAAAAGAGCGGGAGGAAGAACGTCTGCGGGTAGAGCGCCTGCTGCAAGAAAACGCCGACCGCAAGTGCGCCAACCAGCTCAGCCGCGCTTTAGCGCTGTTCGCCCGCAAGCTGCCCGACCAGTTAGAGCTTAGAGAAAAAGAGGCGGCCAAGCAGTCTAAGGCCCAAATTTCAGACTATGCCGATGCCGCCGATGCATTAGAGTTAGCCGAGCGGCGCCGTTTGGCGCGAGCCGAAAAAGAGCGCCGTCGCCTGCAGGCGCAGCAAGAGCGTATGGCTTTGGCGCAAAAAGAGGCCCAACGCTTAGAGCAAGCGCGTGAGCAATTAAAGGCTGAGGCGCAGGCCAAAGAAGATACCGAAAAGGTGCAAGCCTTTATGGTGGCGCTGGGTGAGCTTCCTGCTATGCTGCAACAGCAGAAGGCAAAGCGTGCCGCCCAGCAGCAAGAGCTGGAAACGGAGCGCGCCGCCTTTGAAGAAGAACGCCGCGTATGGCGCCTGCGCAGGGCTTTAAATTACGTAGAGTAAAGGGAACTTGAATGAAAAGGTCGTTTATGAAATTGGCCGCCGCAGCCGTTGTGGTGGTTATTGCATTGGTGTTGGTGATTGCCACGTCCTATGCTTGGTTTACCGCGTCAAGTGCGCCCACAGCCTCGGGGCTGCGGGTGAATATCGGTGCGGACAATACCATTTCTATAGCGCCCGACCTGACCGAAGAGGTGCAGGGGGAAGTGGTGCACTACCCCGGTGCATTTTCTAAGGCCTTAAACCTGCTGCAGTCCCCCTCTTACGCTTATTTGCAAAATCTGCTGGAGCTGTCGCTGGTATCCACCGCCGACGGTATTCACTGGTATTTCCCCGCGTATTACAGCGAGGACGAGGGCGCCTCTGCCACACAAAAAGAGTTTTTATTAGACGATACGCTGCAGTACGCCAATTTAGAGCAGCTGCCGGCCGACGGTGCCGTTGCAGGCGGGTATGCTATGCTGGATTTTTGGGTGGTTTCGCCTATGCGGTGCAGTCTGCGGGTATCGGTTGGCCAGGGTGACGGCGGCAGTTATTTGGTAGAACTGCCCGGGCCCATAGCCGACGGCAACGGCGGCTACACCTTAGATATGGGCAACAGCCTGCTTTCGGCCTGCGCTCGGGTGGGCTTTTTGGCCAATACCCAAACCCTTACCGACGCCTCCATGCAGCAGTATTCTCGCAGCAGCGTCTACAACAACCAATACCGCTCCTTGCGGGGCATTTATCAGCAAAAGGGGCAACGGTGGAATTATTACCCCGCCGATTTTACGGTATACGAGCCCAACGCCAACCTGCACCGTGCCGAAGGGGCCTACGTGCAGGGGAGCGATGGGTTGAGCTACCGCCTTTGCGCCAACGGCAGCTACGTGCGCACTATGCCTATCGGCAACGTGGCGGGCAAGGCGCAGCCTACCGACATTTTGGCCCGCACGGTGGTGCAAACCGCCTCCGGCTGGACCCCCGCCGAGGACAATGGGTACACAATTGAGCAAATTTTCCAAGCCTACCTGCGTGGGGTTAGCTCCCCCGTGTTAGAGCTGTTAGGCAACGGTTTTTATAAAGAGTATTTAGGGTATCAGTGCGGCACCTATCTGCAAAAGGGGCAGTTTATTAAAAGCTCTGCCAACCTGGGTCGCGCCGCCAATGCGGATACCGACGGCATAGTAGAACAAGAGTTATTTGACGCCTTAGCCACCGCCGGCGCCACCGAGGACGTGGTGATTGTAGAGCTGGAGGAGGACGTACCCCAGAGAATTCGGATGTTTGTTTGGATGGAGGGGCAAGACGTGGATTGCGCGGGCGGATTATCGGCCGGCAGCCTGCTTTTAAATTTAGAGCTGGCGGGCAGTTCAAAGTAATATAGCCATTTTTGGAAGGAAGGTGCCCGATGCAAAACCGAAAAAGTCTGAAAACGCGGTTGCTGTCGGGTCTGACCACCCTTTTGTTATTGGTGGCCTTGGTGGCCTGCGTATTTTTTACCCTGCAAAGCCTTTCGGTGGGGCACGTGTCCTTTGGTGGCGTAAGTATGTTTCGCGTGGTTACCGGCAGTATGGAGCCCGAAATTTCGGTGGGCGCATTGCTGGCTGCCCAAAAGGTAGACATAGACGACGTTGCCGTAAAAGACGTTGTCTGCTTTCGGGCCGAGGCCTCAGGGGTGGGCAGGGTGATTATTACCCACCGCGTGGTGGGCATACAGCAGCTGCCCAACGGCAACACCGTGCTGCAAACCAAGGGTGATGCAAACCTAACCGAAGATGCACAATACGTGACGCAAGCACAGCTTATAGGCCGTGTAATCTGGCATACGGGAGATGGTAGTACTATGGCGCAAATACTGCAGTTTTTAACCAGCGATTTTGGCTTTTTGGCCTGTATTCTTTTGCCGGTGGTGCTCATTGCCATTTGGATTTGTAAGGATGCCATTAAAAGTATGAAAAAGGCGGTTGCCGACGTAGAGCAGCAGCTGCAGGAGCAAGAACAAAAAGCAAAGCAAGCGGCCCGGCTCTCAAAAGAAGAGTATGATAAGATGTACGACCGCCTTGCCGAAGAAGTAAGAAAGGAGTTGGAGCAGGATGCTGCGCAAAATGTGGAAGCAGTGCAAACAAAAACCGAAGATGCTTGTGGCGCGGCTGAAGAAGCTTCCCCTGCTGCAACGGATAGCAAAGAGTAGTAAAAAGATAATTGACGCCCTTGGCTTGGCGGTGACCTTTTTTAGCGGCAAAGAGAAAGGTGGCAGCGTGCAGCAAAAAATCAAGCGCAAAACGCTGCAAAAGGTTGCCTTGGCCGGCGCGGCCCTGGTCATTGCCGTGGTAATGGTGGTAGCTATGACCGCCGCCTGGTACAGCAACGTGATTCAAACCACCGGCCTTATCTTTAAGGTGAGCGACTGGGGGTTAGACAGCAGCGTAGAAATCGGCGAAAAATTCCTACAGGCCGCCCCCGGCGACAGCGGCGTGTTAGAGCTGGAGGTATTTAACTCCAGCGACAGTTTAATCGACGTAAATTTAAGCATCGGCAAAACCGGTATGTATAACGACCTGGCCGATATGCGCAAGCGCTTGTATTTTTATATTGACGATACCGTCACCCGCGCCGAGGAGCGCACAAGTCGGGTGTACGTTAACAGCCAAGAGTCGTACAGCTACACCGTTTTGGCCAAGCAGACCCTGTTTTTGGGTGACTACGGCAACGGCGCCCCCTTAAAATGGGAGTGGGTGTACGACGTTTTGGGGTATTATTTTTACGGCATAGTCAACGATACCTCAGCCGCCCAAATTACCGAGTATCTGCGGCCGGTTGAGTATGATTTTGACTCGGCCGTATTTGAAAATGACAAGCTGGCCAAGGTGGGCAACCAAACCGCCAAGGATTTTATTGTAAATGTAAGCAAAAACGACGGCTATGCCGGCACCGTAACCCAAACCGTTACCGATGCCACCGGCAGGGTATATTACCCCGTTGCGGTGGACGACAACGGTATGGGCGTTTGGGTGTATTGCTGCTCGCTGAGCGAGATTGAGCAAGAAAACGCAGTAGATACCGCCTTGGGCAACGCGGGCGAGGCAGCGTTGCGCCAATTTAGCACCAACCTGAACGTGGTAGCCCAACAAAAGAAGCTGACGGTGGCCAACGTGGCATCGGCCGACCAGCTGCGTACCGCCTTAACCGACGAAAGCTACAACACCGTAGTACTACAGCAGGATATTGCCTTAACCGAGGCTTTAACCCTGCCGGCAGACAGCGAAAAGGTGGTGGATTTGGGCGGTTACACCCTATCTACCGATTTAAGCGGCACCGTTATTTCGGCTACCGAGGGCTCGGCCCTTACGCTGCTGAACGGCACGCTGCAGGGCAGCGACGGGCATTCGGGCTCGTTGATTCACGCCGTAGGCAGCGACATTGCCATTAGTGGTGTCACCATTGCCGACGTAGACCGCGTACTGAACATTGAAGACCATAAGGGCTCGGGCGGCGACACGCGGGTAAATATTATAGGCAGCACCTTCCAATGTACCGGCATTGGCGTGTTTATAAAAGGCAACGGCACGGCAAGCCCCGCCGACACCTATTTGAATATTGAAAATTCACAGATTATCTGTACCGGCACCTACGCCCTTGTGGGCAGCGGTAACGGACCCCAGGGCGGCACCACCATTCGGGTGGCAGGCAGCACCCTGCAGGCGGAATACACCGCGATTTATCACCCCCAAGCCAATGGCGATATGCATATAGACACCAGCATTTTGCTGGGCCTGACCCCCTTGGTGGTTAAGGGTGGCAACGTAACGGTGAACAGCACCGAAATTACCGCCACCTCGGGCGACCAAGCTGCCGCGATGATTGCAGAGCCCAAGTTAGAGGCCAGCGGCTTTGCCGATACCGGCGCCGCCGTTTACGTAGAAACGGGGTACGATAACCTTACAAAGGTTATTCTGAGCGGCGACAACACTGTTACGGCGTATTATCAGCAAGCGGTGCTGCTGTTTGAAGAAAATAACCCCAACTACACCGTAGAAATTACGGGTGGTAGCTATAGCCACGACGTTTCGGCCTTTGTGGCCGACGGGTACATCTGCCAATCGGCCGACGGTCGCTACCTGGTTGCCAAGGCAGAGTAGGGGTGTGGCTATGCAAAAAAACAAGCTTTTACTGTCGCTGCTGTGTGGGTTTGTCCTGCTGGGGGTGCTGTGCACCTGCGTAGGGGTTACCTACGGGCGGTTTAAAACCCAAAAAGAGGGGGGCCTGACCTTTGAGGCCAAGCCCATTAGCCAATCGGGTACGGTGGTAATATCCTCGGCCGAGGGCTGGGTCACCGCAGGCGAGCAAGCCTCGCTGCAGTTTACCCTTTCGGGCACGGGGGGCGGCACGGGTCGCAAGGCCACCCTATGCCTTACCGCCACCGAGACCTTTGACGGCGGCGCGGTTACCCTAACGGTAGACGGCACCGAATACGTCGGAGTGGCTACGGCCATTGTCCCCGAGGACTTATTATATGCCCAAATGGGCGGCGGTACGCTGTACCGATTTTATAACCAAGGCGAGGAACTGGTATGGCCTTTATCGGCCAATAGAGATATGAAGCTTACCGTGCAGGGCGTGGCTCAAACCGCGCTGCTGCGCTTGATTGCCGAAGAAAAATAGGAGGAGCAGGTATGACCAAGCGTAATACAATTTACCGCGCGTTGCTATGCGTTGTTATTGCGTTGGTTACACTTTTAAGCAGTATCGGCGTGGCCTACGGGCGCTACAATCGGGTGGTTTTTAGCTCGGTGGTGTGCGGCGCGCCGCAGGCAGATGCTTCTACTTTAACTGCCGACAAAAAAATCTACGACTTTGGTTGCTGGCAGCTGGGTCAAACCGGTGGGTTTGCCCATACGGTGATTTTAGAACAAAATGAGCCTTTGCAGGGCACCCTGCGCTTTGTTTGGGATGTCGAAACCGTCGATAAGGCAGATATTACCGCCCTTCCCACGGGGGAGTATAGCGGTAGCGGCGGTGTGTATACAATAAACGAGGCCGACGGCCGCTTAGAGTTTCCCTTTGCTTTGTTTTTTTCGTCCACCACCCGTTGTGGCAGCGCTTATTTAGACGTAGAGCTTATTCCCCAGGGTCAAACGGCTGCTACAGCCTCGGCCCGATATCTGGTAATGCTCAACCCCTATTCTGTGGGGCAGTCGGTGGGCAATGCGGTGCCTGCCGTAAGCAATAATACCGCCTTTTTAACCGATAGGCTTATGCGCTTGTGCGCGCTGGCTCCGGGCAGCTGCGGCGGCGTTGTTTTGGCCGCCGGGGCAAACGTAACCGATACTTTTGCCGCCGGAACGGTATATTATAATAACGCGCACCCCCGGGGGGTTACCTTGGTGCAAGATAGTGTATTATATCTGCCCGCCAACCAAGAGGGTATGGTAGATGCAGTTATTGCCTGGCCCCAGACCCCTGCCCAGCAGGTGCAGCTGGCGGTGGGCGTGTCGCAAACCAACTTTACCCTTACACGGCAGACTCCGGCAGCCGCTACCGCTGCCATAGAGCTTTCGGCGAAGGGCACACCGGTGGTGTCCCGCACGGGGGGCGCAACCATTACCCTGCAGGTGCCCGATACCCTGCCCGACAGCCAATGGAATACCCAAAACGGCAGCGTAGCAGAGCTTACCTGGCAGGTGCAGCGTTTGCAGGGCGGCCAATTTACAGACGTAGCTTGCGGCACCGATTTAGTTGCCGCCGTTATGCAAACGGCCACCGAGGGTACCATTACCGTTACCGCACCCACCGGGCGGCAACCGGCGGGCACGTATCGCTTAAAATGCACACAACACTACAACGGGTGCAGCATTGCTACAGCCGAAACGTGGTTTTTTATTGATTACCGAGGATAAGCAAACACGAGCAATCCGAACCTGCCTAAAACGGCATAATTTCGGTGCTTTTGTGTTTGTCGTCGTTCGCAGGCGCCAGCCTTGCGAACTCCTTCGCACCCAAAACCCCACAAAATTCTACTCGTTTTAGGTCGTAGAATTTCCGCGTGGCTTGATTTTGGCTGTGCGAGGCACAAAACACAGCCAATACTTTGTGTATTGGCGAGTATTTTAACGAAGCAAAGACGAAAATCCGCCCGCGAAAATCAGGTTCGGATTGCTCATGTTTGCTTACGCTTGAAGGAGGATTCTATGGGACTTTTTAAGAAAAAAGCCGCCCCTGCTCCGGCCACGGAGCCGATGGGGCTGGACGAAGTAATGAAAAAGTTCGACCGAGAATCGAATACCCGCATTTGGGAGGGTGCGCCGAAATGGATTGTTACCTGCGTTTTGGCTTTATTTTCGGTGTTTTGTATTTACGTAACCCTGTTTGCCACCTGGTTAGATGAACTGCGCCTGACCACCTTTATGGCCTTTATTATGCTTATCGGCTATTTGGTGTTCCCGGCCAAAAAGGGTGTGCAAAAGGTAAACTACATACCCTGGTACGACTGGCTGCTGCTGGTGGCCGGTACCGGCTCGTTTATGTACTACGCCCTCAACGCGATGGAGATTGTTTCTCGGTATAAAATTACCACGGTTGAGGTGGTCATTGGTATTGTAGGCATTTTGTGCTTGGCCGAGCTTTGCCGCCGCAGCGTGGGTCTGCCTATTTTGTTCGTGGCCGGCGCGTTGCTGGTGTACGCCCTGATTTGGGGCTCTACCAACCCCGACTTTTTTGCCCGCGTTACCGACTACGTGCGCACGCTGTTTTATTCTAAAGAGGGTATTTTGTCTACCCCCATTAACGTGTGCTCTAAATACATTGTAATGTTTATTATCTTCGGCGCCTTCTTAGAGCGTACCGGCATTGCCGATTTCTTTATTAAAATCGCCAATGCGCTGGTAGGTCGCTTCTCGGGCGGCCCGGCCAAGGTTGCCGTTGTGGCCTCGGCCTTAGAGGGTATGGTTTCCGGCTCGTCGGTTGCCAACACCGTAGGCTCGGGTGCCGTTACCATTCCCTTGATGAAGCGCACCGGCTACAAGCCCGAGTTTGCCGCCGCGGCCGAGGCTGCCGCCTCTACCGGTGGTCAAATTATGCCCCCCATTATGGGCGCCGCCGCCTTTTTAATGGCCGAAACGGTGGGTGTGCCTTACTCCAACATCGTGGTTAAGGCTATCTTGCCTGCCGTGCTTTACTTTGCCGGCGTGTTTATTACCGTACACTTAGAGGCGAAAAAAGAGGGTCTGCGCGGCCTAACCAAAGAGGAGCTGCCCCGCTTAAAGCCCCTGCTTAAGCAAACCTATTTGCTGTTGCCCTTGATATTACTCATCTATTTGGTGGGCACCAGCACCCGTTCGATTGCTTATGCCGCCGCCATTGCTATTGTGGTGGCTATTGTGGTCAGCCTGTTTAATAAAGAAAACCGCATTACCCCCAAACGCTTGTTAGAGGCCTTGGCCGCAGGTGGCCAGGGGATGATTACCGTTGCCGCCGCTTGCGGCGTGGCCGGTATTGTTGCAGGCTTAATCAGCGCTACCGGCTTGGCTTACCAGCTGTTTAACAGCATTGTTGCATTGGCCGGCAACCAGGTAATTGTTGCGCTGTTCTTAACGATGCTGTGCTGTATCGTTTTGGGTATGGGCGTGCCCACCACCGCCAACTACTGCATTATGGCGGCTACCTGCGCCCCCATTTTGGTACAAATGGGCGTACCTATGGTTGCGGC
>CAZUJI010000001.1:0-29644 GCA_964620235.1 uncultured Eubacteriales bacterium | reverse complement strand
AATAAAAGGCACTACACTTTTGTGTGGTGCCTTTTATTATTGTACCCATTAGGGAAGCGAACTTTTTCGTCAAAGCAGCCGCGATGCTTTGCTTCGCGGTCTGCCCGAGTCTCGAGCAGTGCAGTTTTTTCGGGCTCCCAACCCACGCATAATTATACCCCCGAGTGTGGAACGAATTCCGCACTCGGGGGTGTGCGTTAATTAATTATTTTATATGAAAATGGTTCTAAATTATTATCTTTGCGAAATTTAATATTATCTTCTAATGCTTCGTGCATTTTTGAAAGAGGTATATCAAACTCTTTAGATAAACTATGTTCCCCTTTTATAATAACTTGATCCGCACCACATTCGCTCCAAAGCAAATCCCAAAAGGCGCTCCAGTTCTTTCCGTACCACTCAGGAAAACCAAACGCGATACGTATTCTTTCGTGGACTTCGGCCAAATATTTGCAGCCTGTCAAATCCAATTCAATTATTTTCATAGGTATTCTCCTCCTTATATAATTTCGTAAAAAGTTTCGTAACGATCATATGTAACAAATATCAAACCATCGTTTGACCATAAAATCCGTTGTTCATTCCGTCTTCCGGTTTTGTAGTTGATATCCGCTTCATACCAAACTCTGCCCGTTGCTTGCGGTAGATGGCCATCAAGATTTTTGTAAATACCTGCTGTAATTGTTTTGCCCGGTACAAAATTGGAAGGCCATTTGCCGGGTTTCCATCCTTTTAGCAAAGCTTCTTCTTTTGATATATAGTAATCAGGCAAGTTCTTTTTGAACATTAACATCCAGTCCGCACCACTTGCGCCATAAATAGTTGCCGTTCCTGCTGCAATTGCTTGCATCGCTTCAATAGAACAACGACAATTGAGATGTATGGGTGGTTCAGGATCGGGGATCTCAGCAATTAGCCAAATCTTTCCGTGGTTATTTGCACATTCTATGCACCGCTTCCAATCCTCAACACTAACCCAATGCTTATAGTTTGAACTTGTTGTAATTTTTGGTGACAAATGTTCCCCTTTTATGGCTGCCACAATAATTGCTAATTCTAAACTCAATTGGTTTTCTCCTTTCGCATTATACCATTCTTTCGCGCAAAAGTATAGTTCCAGTTTTACGCCGTCAAAAAACTTGACAAAATATACTTTTGTTGCTATACTATATTATACGCTACTTTCGTTAATTTGTCAATAGTTTTGTAGCTGTATTTTGCTTGTTGCTACAAATATATACTTTCGGAGGTTTTGAGTATGGAAATGCAACAAATTTTCGGCCAGCGATTAGAACATCTGCTTTCTGAAAAAGGAATATCACAAGGAGAATTTGCGCAAGCGGTATGCTGCTCTCGTCAAAGTGTCAATTTTTATATTTTAGGAAAACGTAATCCCGATATCGCTCTGGCAGGAAAAATGGCAGAGTATCTAGGGGTTTCGTGCGATTATTTGGTAGGACTCAGCGACATTCGTGAGGATAAAAATTCGAATTTAACAGCCGATCAATTGGGTCTTACAGATGATACAATGAAATTCTTTGCGGGGCTACAACTCTTGGCAACCGGCAAAACCAAATTTATGAAAAGCGATTTTGAGTCCATTGGTTTCGACTACGAAAAAGAAATTGTTCCGTATAATATGGCGCAAGGGAAAGCAACACTAAAGTTGCTGAACGATTTGATTTCACACGAACGATTCGGCATATTACTGCAATATATTAAACGGTATCGGGATATCGCAAGCGGTAATGATACTATGGCGATTTTGCAAGATTTTATGGTGGAGTTAGAGTCTCCGATTACAGGTAAACCCTATGGTAGCAAGGAAGAAAATATGGAAATGATGAAGGAGTTTTGCCTCCATATCGCATCCAAATATTTTGATGAAATTGTAAAAGATATTGTTGCGAAATAAATATAGCGAAAGCGCGCTAAATAGCGCGCTTTCATTGTTGCTAAGGCAGTGGGCTTGTTTTGCGTGTGTTGAACGCCAAGCACGCACGCTCCCAGCTGAGCTATACCCCCGTATGAGGTATACTAGGTGATTTATTTATGAAATTATGAGATAAGGTTCAACTTTGAGCGTATCGGGCTACCGCATCAGCGGTCGAAAAAACAAACAGCGCAGAGTTTCCCGTCCGGGTCACCAAAAAATCCTCGTTCTAAAGAACGAGGATTTTTTTATCCAAGCCGCAGGCTTGGTATATCATTAAGCTTTAGCGTGTATATCACCACCGATCGTCGCAAGGCTTTTATTTACAGATTTCGCTAAGGAAAACCTCTCTGCCGCCTTGTTCGCGGGAGTTTTTTGTATGTAAAAAAGGAAGGCCGATGCCTTCCTTAAATCCTTTTAATCGTTCGGCAGGTTGCCACCCCTACTTTTCACCTATTCCACCAACGCTTCAAAGCTTACCCCGCGGGGGTGGGTGCCTCGCAGCTGCAGGCCTTTTTCGGTGATTTTACCCTCAACCCGCAAAACGTCCCCCTGCAAGGCCTCGCTATGAAACTGCAGCGTAACCTGTTTTGGGGTAATGCCGAATTTTTGGGCCGCACGGGCCACCACGGTGGCGTAGTGGGTGTTGTTCATATGGCCGTTGTAGTCTAAATGGCAAGGCTCTACCGCAAAATCCATAATAAAGGGCAGGTCTTTTTCGGCTCGCAGACGGGGCGGCTTGGGGCAGCTGCCCGGGTCGTCAAAATACAAAAAGTCCTCCACCGGGCCGGCGGAATCCGGCCGCAGCAGCTTGCGTTTTTCTGTATCCAACGCGGCGGCGTAGGCAAAGGTCTCGGTAAGCACCTGGCCGTCCGTACTTTTAATAACGTAATGGCGGGGGTAATACAGCCCCTCGGTGGGACTGCACCAGGTGGTCACCGTAACCTCGTCCCCCAAGCGGGGCAGGGCAAAAATTTGCGCCGTTATACGGGCAAAAATAAAGGTTAAATTGTAATTTTCAATTAAATCGCCGGTCGAGTGCCCCATATGCTCTATATGGGCCTCTCCGGCTTGTTGATTAAGCAACAATACACTGCGCAGAGCCAAAACGCCGTTATCCTCCACCATTTGGGGCTCGATTTTGCGGCGGTGGGTAAAAACCTCTTGTTTCATATACTACCTCCATTTGTAAAGGAGATTCCCGTTTTACGAGAATCTCCTTTTTTTAATTATTCTTGTGCTTCACCGTCGGTCTCGTCGGCGGTATCCTCGGACAAATCGCCTACGTCGGCGGCGTCAGCCTCAGCAGCCTCGGGATGGTCGGTTACCTCGTCGTTGTCGTGGGTGGCGGTGGCAATCGAGAGTAATTTCTCCCCTTGCTCGGCCTTAATACGCATTACGCGCACACCCTTGGCAGGGCGGCTAAAGCGGCTGATTTCCTCCACCGGCACGCGGATGATAATACCCGCCGAGGTAATCATAATAATATCCTCGCTGTCGTCCACAGCCATAACGGCGGCAACGTCACCGTATTTTGCAGTGCGGTAGTTGGTAATACCCTTACCGCCACGGCTTTGGCAACGGTAATCGTCGGCCGGGGAAATACGGCCATAACCCGTTTCGGTTACGGTTAAAATCTCTTTTTCGGGGTTGCAAACCAGCATACCCACAACCTCGTCGCCCTCGCGCAGACGAATGGCGCGCACACCGCGGGCCGTACGACCCATCTCGCGGGCCTGTGCCTCGTTAAACCGAATGGCAAAGCCCTTTTTGGTGGCTACCAGCAGGTCGTCCTCGCCCTTGGTGCGGCAAACGTAGGCCAGCTCGTCGCCCTCTTCAATATTGATGGCAATAATACCGGTTTTGCGCACGTTTTTAAAGGCTTCTATCGAGGTACGCTTAATGGTGCCGTTTTTGGTAACCATACAAATATAAAAGACGTTTTCTAAATCTATTTTGTTATCCAGCGGTAAGATTTGAATAATCTTTTCGCCCGCCATTAAGGGCAGAATATTTACTAAGTTCATACCCTTGGCGGTACGGCTGCCCTCGGGAATCTCATAGGCCTTAATGCGGTACAAGCGGCCTAAGTTACTGAACATCAGCACAAAATCGTGGGAAGAGCAGGTAAACATATTCTCCACAATGTCGCCCTCGCGGGTGGCCATACCGGTAATGCCCTTGCCGCCGCGGTGTTGGGTGGAGTAGGTATCCGACGGCAAGCGTTTGATATAACCCTCTACCGTTTTGGTTAAAATACACTCCTCGTTGGGAATCAAATCTTCAATATCCACCTCGCCGGCCACGTCCGAAATCTCGGTGCGGCGCTCGTCGGCGTATTTATCCCGCAGGTTTAAGGATTCGGTCTTAACAATGTCCAAAATGCGGGCTTGCGAGGCCAAAATTTCCTGACACTCTTTAATAAATGCCAGCTTTTCGGCCAGTTCTTCTTCAATTTTCTGCTTTTCTAAGCCGGCCAGCTTACCTAACTGCATTTGCACAATGGCGGTGGTTTGAATATCGTCCAAGCCAAAGCGCTCGCTTAACTTTTCCTTCGATTCGGGAATAGTTTTGCTGCCGCGGATAATGGCAATAACCTCGTCGATAAAGTCCAAAGCAATCTTTAAGCCCTCTAAAATATGGGCGCGCTCCTGGGCCTTGCGCATATCGTAGGCGGTACGGCGGCGAATAATATCACATTGGAAGTCGATGCAGTTTTGCAGCATCTCCTTGAGAGTCATAATTTGAGGCTTGCCGTTGACAATAGCCAGCAAAATGGCGCCAAAGGTGCTTTGCAGGGCGGTGTACGAGTACAGCTTGTTTAACACCACCTGGGGCGTAGCGTCCCGCTTTAAGTCTACCGCAATGCGAATACCGCCGTCGCGGGCAGAGGAGTAGTCGGCTACGTCTTCAATGCCTTCAATCTTCTTTTCGGCGGCCAAATCGTAAATGTGCTTTACCAGATCCTTTTTGCGTACCTTATAAGGAATCTCGGTAATCACAATGCGGAACTTGCCGTCCCGTTTTTCTTCTATTTCGGCCTTACCGCGCACAATGATTTTGCCGCGGCCGGTGGCATAGGCAGCCCGAATCCCCGAGCGACCCATAATAATGCCCCCCGTGGGGAAGTCGGGGCCCTTGATGTATTGGCAGATCTCTTGCAAATCGGCCTCGGGGTTGTCAATTAAACAACACATACCGTCAATAACCTCGGCCAGGTTATGGGGCGGAATCTCGGTGGCCATACCCACCGCAATACCCGACGAGCCGTTCACCAGCAGCTGCGGGAACCGTACCGGCAGAACCTCAGGCTCTTTTAAGCGGTCGTCGTAGTTGGGTACGTAATCTACCGTTTCTTTGTCAATATCGTCTAACATCGACAGCGACAAACGGTTCATTCTCGACTCGGTGTAACGGTAGGCAGCAGCAGGGTAACCGTCAATATTACCGAAGTTACCGTGACCGTCAATCAGCGGGTAGCGCAAAGAGAAATCTTGCGCCATACGCACCATAGCGTCGTAAACCGAGCTATCGCCGTGGGGATGATACCGACCCAAAACGCTACCCACCGTGTCTGCGCACTTGCGGTAGGCCTTGTCGGGGGTCAGACCGTTCTCATACATTGTATACAAAATACGGCGGTGTACCGGCTTTAAGCCGTCTCGCACGTCGGGAAGCGCACGGCCAACCAATACGCTCATTGCGTATTGCAGCATACTGGTTTTAACCTCGTCGGTAATTTCTACCGGCACAATATTGGTTTCGCTGGATTCGGGCCAGGGCCGCTCCTCCGGCTTTCTGTTGTTCTTTGCCATTTTGTCTACTCCCCCTTTCTTAAATATCCAAATCGGTGGCAAATTGGGCGTTTTCTTCAATAAACTGGCGGCGGGGCTCAACCTCGTCACCCATCAGCATAGTAAAGGTGGCGTCGGCCAGCTCGGCATCGGCCATAGTTACCCGCAGCATGGTGCGGCGCTCGGGGTCAAGGGTGGTCTCCCACAATTGCTCGGGGTCCATTTCACCAAGACCTTTATAGCGTTGCACGTCGGCGGTGCCGCCCAAGCGTTCAATATACATTGCCTTTTCTTCATCGGTAAAGGCGTCAAAATGCTGTTTACCCTTAGAGATGCGGTATAAGGGCGGTTGCGCTAAGTAAATATGCCCCGTTTCTATCAGCTGCGGCATATATCTGAAGAAGAAGGTAAGCAGCAGCGTGTGAATGTGGCTACCGTCAACGTCGGCATCGGCCATAATTACAATTTTGTCGTAACGGAGCTTTTCAATATTAAAATTCTCACCAATGCCGGTGCCCAGGGCAATAATTACGGGGGTTAGCTTGTCGTTGCCGTATACCTTGTCGTCACGGGCCTTTTCTACGTTGAGCATTTTACCCCACAAGGGCAAAATGGCTTGGTAGGTGCTGTTTCGGCCGTCTACAGCCGAGCCGCCGGCGGAATCACCCTCAACAATGTAAATTTCGGTTTTGGTGGGGTCGTTGGAGATACAGTCGGTCAGCTTTTCGGGCATACGGGCCTTGCCGCCCCCAATGCCTGCCTTTTTCAGCGAGGCCTCCAGCGCAGCCTGGGCCGCCTCACGGGCGTTAGAGTAGGCTATAATTTTATCAATAATCTTTTTACTCTCCGCCGGATTCTCTTCTAAAAAGCGGTATAATTTATCGTTTACCAGCTCGCGAACCAGCTTACCAATAGAGGTGTTACCTAATTTGGCCTTGGTTTGCGATTCAAACTGCGCGTCGCTTAATTTTACCGATACAACGGCCACCAAGCCCTCGCAGATGTCGTCGCCCTTTAGGCGCTTGTTGCCCTCTTTTAAATGCTTAAAATCAAAGGCGTACTTGTTTACGGTGTTGGCCAAGGCCTGCTTAAAGCCCTGCTCGTGGGTACCGCCGTCTACGGTGTAAAGGGTGTTGGCAAAGGACATAATTTTTGTGTCCTTGGTGGACCATAGCATAGCAATCTCGGCGGTTTGGTCGCCCGCCTCGGTATTTAAATAAATAACCTCTTTATTTAAGCTTTCGCCCTTTTGGCCCTCTAATAAAAATTCTACGTAGGAGCGAATACCGCCCTCGTAATGGAACTCGTCGGTTTGGGGCTCAAACACGTCGGTACGGCAATCCTCCAGCACAATGCGAATGCCCGCGTTTAAAAAGGCCTGCTCGCGCAAGCGCTTTTTCAGAATTTCGTAATCGTAAATGGTGGTGTCGGTAAAAATGGTGGGGTCGGGCTTAAAGGTAACGGTGGTACCGGTGCGGTCGGTGGTACCGATAACCTCTAAATCGGTCATAGTAACGCCTTTTTCATACCGCTGACGGTATACCTTTGTGCCGTCCATAACCTCAACCTCTAACCAAGAGGACAAAGCATTAACAACCGAGGCGCCTACGCCGTGCAGGCCGCCCGATACCTTGTAGCCGCTGCCGCCGAACTTACCGCCGGCGTGCAAAATGGTAAATACCACCGTAACGGTAGGAATCCCCTTTTGGGGGTTAATACCCACCGGAATACCACGGCCGTTGTCGGTTACGCGAACAATGCCGTCGTCTAATAATTCAACGGTAATCTTATCGCAGTAGCCGGCTAAGGCTTCGTCAATCGAGTTATCTACAATTTCGTACACCAAATGGTGCAAACCACGCTCACCGGTAGAGCCAATATACATACCGGGGCGCTTTCTTACGGCCTCTAAGCCCTCAAGCACCTGTATGGAATTTTCGTCGTAACTTTCGGTTACCGGTTTGTTGATGTCGGTACTGTTCATTTTACTCTCCTCTTTTTTTTACCATACTGTAATTATAATTTGTCTATAAATTTACTTCTTCTTGCCAAGGTAAGGGGCGAAATTTGCGATATATAAATGCGGGTTTGCCCCCCGTGATTGCATATAATAAAGGATTTTGGCAGCTCGGTGGTTACGTTTACCACCAAACCCTTTTTTTCGGCCTGCTTTAAATATTCCCGGGTAAAACGCGAGGTGGTGGTGTTGTCCATATCAAAAATACCCACTACGTCCTCGGTTTTTACCACCGTTTCTTGCCCTAAATGAATATACATAGGCTACCTCTGCAAAAATTATTGTATTTGCCCGTTTTGCACGTAAAAGGCTTTACCCTTTTGCAAACGGTCAACACTGTGCAGCTCACAGCAGGTAATGAAAACCTGCCAGTCTTTAATATGGTTTAAAATGTAATTCTGCCGTTTTTCGTCCAGCTCGCTCATAACGTCGTCTAACAAGGCTACGGGGCGCTCACCGGTGATGCTGTTGATTACCTCGGCCTCGGCCAGCTTTAGGGCCAATGCCGCGCTGCGCCGTTGCCCCTGGGAGCCGTAGGTGCGGGCAGCCAGGCCGTCAATTTGCACGGCCAAATCATCTCTGTGGGGGCCTACCGAGGTGGTGTAGGTTTTTAAATCCTCCTTGCGGGCCTGCCGCAAAACCTGTTTAAACTCCTCCACGTCCTCCGAGGCGGCGGTTTCGTACCCGCACACCATTTCCTCGCGGTGGGCCGAAATACCACAATAAATCTCAGGCAGATATTTGCAAATTTCTTTTATATACTGCTGGCGATAGGTAATGATTTTTGCGCCCTTTTGAGCAATAATCTCCTCTAAATCCTCCAGCAGCTCGTAGGCCGCGTCGTTATACTTTATACTTTTAAGCAAAAAATTCCGCTGTGCCACCGCCCGCAAATACTCCCGCGATATACCAATATATTCGGGGTATAGCTGACAAATGGCCATATCTAACAAGCGGCGTCGCTCCTTCGGCCCGTCGGAAATCACCGATAAATCCTTAGGCGAGAACACGATAGCGGTAAAACGGCCGGCCAAATCGCTGGCCGAGGCTTGCTCTACGCCGTTTAGCTTTACCTTGCGCTTTTTTTCTATAAGCATTTCGGCGGTTTGCTGCCGCTCCCCGGCGTAAAAATCTAAGGTGTTGCGGCAAAAAGGGGCGCCGAATTTTAAAAATTCGCTGTCTTTTGCGCCGCGAAAGCTTTTGGCGCCGGTAAACAACCATATTGCCTCTAATAAATTGGTTTTACCCTGAGCATTTTGGCCGTAAAATACGTTTATGCCCGGGTCTGCCTCAATTTTGGCGGCCGAAATGTTTCTAAAATTCTCTAAAGTAAGACGTTCTACCTTCATACTATTATTTTGTAGGTTTGACCGTCGTAAATTACGGTGTCTCCCTCGCGGAGCTTTTTGCCCCGCATGGTGCAAATTTCACCGTTTACGGCAACCTCACCACCCTGAATAACCACCTTGGCGTGGCCGCCGGTGGCAACAGCGCCCTGCATTTTCAGCAAAGCATCTAAACGAATAAACTCTTCTTGAATTTTTACAACCGTCATAACCAAATTACCTCAAACGCATGGGCATAATCATATATAAAAATGCATCGCCCTGCTCGGGTGTAATAATCATAGGCGAGTAGGGGCCGTTAAAGTTCATAACCACCTCGTCGGACTCGCAGGCCTTTAGCGCCTCTACCAAATAGCGGCTGTTAAAGCCAATTTCAAAGCCGTCGCCGTTTAGCGCAATTTCACATTCGTCGGTGGCGCGGCCTAAAGCCGTGGCGCAGGAGAAGGTGATTTTATCTGCCCCTATAACGCAACGAATGGGGTTTTTGATATTTTCGTTAATCAATAACGAAATACGGTCGATAATGCCGGTAACCTCGCGGGTTTTTATTTTTGTGTTGGCCGAAAATGTAGCAGGAATAGAATTTTTATAATTAACAAATTCACCCTCTAACAACCGGGAAATAATCTCGTAGCCCCCGATTTCTATGCTGATATGGCGGCTGCCAACCGAGATTTTAATGTTTTCATCCTGGTCGCTGATAATGCGCACCGCCTCAGCCACCGCCTTGGCAGGCACGATAAAGCGGGCGTTTAATTGGGTATTTAAAGCCTCTTTACGCACCGCTAAACGGAATCCGTCAACCGCGACCAGGCTTAAAAAGCCGGGCTCTACCTCAAATAAAATGCCGGTAAAAATAGGCTTAGAGGTTTCTTCTTTAGCGGCGGCAAAAATAATCTGCCGCACCATATCTTTAATTAAATTGCTGGGCAGCTCCACGCTGTCAGCCTCGTTGATGGTGGGAATCTCCGGGTAGTCGTTAGCGGCCATACCCATAATATCAAACACCGAGTTTTTGCTTTTGATTTTGCACATATAGCGGTCGTCTACCGACAGCTCAATCCTATCCCCGTCTACACGGTGCAAAATTTCAGACAGTAGCTTGGCGCTAAGAACGATTTTACCCTCTTCGGCCACCTGCACCGGCACGGTTTTAGAAATACCCATCTCTAAATTATAAGCGGTTAAATATAAACAACCGTTTTCGGCCGACATATATATACCCTCTAAAACAGGTATAGCCGACTTTGCTGCCGCAGCGCGGGAGATATGGCCAACCGCCTCACATAATAATTGACGCTGAACCAGAATTTTCATTTTTAAATCCTCCTTGCGTGTATGTATCTTTAAATAATTAGTAGTAATAGTAGGGGGTGTGTATAATCTGCAAAACCCAAAAATCCTTGATTTTACAACACATAACCTAAAAAATTATTCTTTTTTAAATGTTTACCAAATGTGGACAACCTATGTCACTTTTTAGTAGTACACAAGGGTGTGTATAAGGTTATACTTTATTCACACGCATAACCTGCACAACTGAGAATTATGTAAACACAAGCAACCGGGGGTAATTTTTTATTATCTTTGTAGATTTTTAATAATATCGTCCACCAATTTTTTCTGCGACGGGTCACGCTTTAAAAGTTCTTCAATCTTTTTAATGGTGTACATAATGGTGGTATGGTCTTTTGAGAAGAAGTTACCAATAGCCACAAAGGACAGCTGGGTAATTTCTTTAGTAACGTAAATGCTGATTTGGCGAGCCAGAGCAATATCGGCGGTTTTGCGTTTAGATAATATATCTTCTTTAGATACCGAGTAGGTGCGGGCTACCTCTTCAATAATACTGTCAATGGTAATAGGCTCGGCCTGATTGTCGCTCACCACGTCTTTAATGCAGGCCTGCACCACCGAAAGGCTGGGCTCATGCCCCTGCAGCTGAATATATGCGTGCAGCTTTTTAACCACACCCTCAATTTGGCGGGTGTTCATTTTAATATGCTCGGCAATATAAAAAGTAAATTCTTCGCTTAAGCTGATTTGCAGCTGCTGTGCCTTGTTACGGATAATACCCACTCTTGTTTCAAAATCCGGCGGGTTGATGTCGGTAATCAAGCCGCTTTCAAAGCGGGAGCGAATCCGTTCATCCAGCGGGTGAATTTCTTTAGGCGGACGGTCAGAGGTAATGATAATTTGCTTATTGGCTTGATAAAGCACGTTAAAGGTATTAAAAAATTCCTCCTGGGTAGATTCTTTACCTGCAATAAAGTGAATATCGTCTAAAATCAGCACGTCTAAGCTGCGGTAACGGTCGTGAAAAATCTTAGTGGTGCCGGCGCGCAAGGCCTCAATCAGCTGGTTGGCAAATTCTTCACCGCGCAAATATTCTACCTTTTTTTCGGGATATTTTTGCACGATATGATTTTTAATGGCCGACACCAGGTGGGTTTTACCAACCCCCGAGTTACCCCAAATGTATAATGGGTTCCAGTTGCCGTCAGGATTCTCAGCCACCGAAAGACTGGCAGCGTGCGCAAAACGGTTAGAGGGGCCTACCACAAAATTATCAAAGCTGTAGGTGGTGGTAATGGCCGGGGTAGGGGCAGCAACCCTACTTTCGGCCGCCGCCTCGGCAGGCGCAACCATAATTTCAATTTTTAAATTTAAGCCCGATACCGAAAGGCAGCATTCTTCTAAAACCGCCTTGTAGTAGGTGGCAACGGTATTTTTCATATATTCGTTTTTTACGCCCAAAACCAAGCTGCCGGCCTGCATAGCCAACGGCTTAATGTCTTTGATCC
Source organism: uncultured Eubacteriales bacterium (assembly GCA_964620235.1). Lineage (GTDB taxonomy): Bacteria > Bacillota > Clostridia > Oscillospirales > Acutalibacteraceae > CAZUJI01. The sequence continues at coordinate 17,750 of CAZUJI010000001.1, read as the reverse complement.
AAACGTTGTAGCCAACGCTGGAAAAATTGGGTTGTTTTTTAAATTCTTCGCATATCGAAGCCCATAATTCATTTAAAGATTCAAACCCCATAATTATACCTCACGTCCCATATTTTTTATCAAAAAAACCCGAAAAATCACGCAAATTTTCAGATTTCAAAAGTCTACTCTATTATAACATATTTTTACACTTATTACAAGAAAAACTGTGGATAAATCCGTAAAAAATTCAACAAAAATTCCGCAAAATTTAGTATTGAAAAGCAATAAGAAAAATGCTATACTAATAAAAAAAGAAAATTTGTTCGGTAAAAAAAGGGGGACCACCTTTGAACAGAGAATCCTTGTCTGAAAAACAGGCCGCCGTGTACGCATTTTTGGTAAAAACCATAGAAAATGCCCTGCCGCCCACCGTTCGCGAAATTTGCCGCGCCACCGGTATTAAATCCACCTCAACGGTGCACGCCATTTTAAGCAGCTTAGAAGAAAAGGGATACATCAGCCGCGACCGGCATAATTCCCGCGCCATTCGTATTGAGGGCACCGAGGCAGTAAAGCAGGTGCCGGTGCTGGGTAGAGTTACCGCCGGCAACCCCATTTTGGCGGTGGAGGATATTGAAGGCTACGTGCCTATGCCCGCCGGCCATTCTGACGGTTTGTTTGCCTTGCGGGTAGAGGGGTTAAGTATGCTGCACGTCGGCATTTTAGACGGCGACATTGTGGTGGCCGACAAAGAGGCCCCTTGGCGCCTTGGCGATATTATTGTGGCGCTGTGCGAGGAGGATTCTGCCACCGTTAAGCGCATAGAAAAAGAAAACGGCCGCTACGTTTTATACCCTGAAAATCCCGATTATCAGCCCATTCACCCTGAGCATCTGTCGGTTTTGGGTAAGGTGGTTAGTTTAGTTCGTAAATATTAAGGAGAGCGTTATGGAACAGCAAAACACACGGGTACGCTACCCGTTTTTAGACGAATTGCGCGGCTTTGCCGTATTTTGTATGGTTATTTACCACGCACTGTATAGCCTGTATTTTGTATTTGACCTGCCTTGGGCGGGGGATATACTCTACTTTTTTATGCCGATAGAGCCCTTATTTGCAGCATTGTTTATTTGGCTTTGCGGTTTCTGTACTATGTTCAGTCGCAACAGCCTGAAGCGAGGGCTTTTAATTGCCGCTGCGGCGGTGGTGGTATCGGCCGTTACGCTGGTGATGACGCTGTTTGACGTTCACGAAGAAATTTTATTCGGCGTTTTGTTTTTACTGGCAAGCGGCACCTTATTGTACGCCGTCAGCAAAAAATTTATTGCCAAATGCAACCCCAAGGCGGGGGCAATTGCCAATACGGTGCTGTTTTGCGCCACCTACTTGGTGCCGCGGGGCTACCTTGGCTTTGGTCCGCTGTCAGTAGAGCTGCCCGGGGTGCTTTACAGCACCAAATGGCTGGCCTTTTTGGGGCTGCCCGGGGCGGGGTTTCAATCGGCGGATTATTTCCCCCTGGTGCCTTGGGTGTTTGTCTTCTTTTTTGGGGTGTTTGCCTCTAAAATGTTTAAAAACTGCGTACTGCCCTCGGACTTGCAAAAAAGCCGCTGCAAGCCCTTGGCCTTTTTAGGCAAAAAGGCGCTGTGGGTTTATTTATTGCATCAGCCGATTATTTTCGGCCTGGCCTGGCTTGTGCAGGCCATTGTAGGGTAGGTGGCGCGTATGCAACAAAAAACCGTAGAAATTTTTACCGACGGCGCCTGCTCGGGCAACCCCGGGCCGGGGGGCTGGGGCGCTATTTTGCGCTACAACGGCGTTAGCAAAGAGCTTTCGGGCGGGCAAGACCAAACCACCAACAACCGTATGGAATTAACCGCCTGTATTGAAGCCTTAAAGGCCTTAAAAGAGCCCTGCAGGGTGATTTTAACCACCGACTCTAAATACGTGGCCGACGGGCTGCAAAAGGGCTGGGCAAAATCCTGGCAGACCAACGGCTGGCGCAAGGCCGACAAAAAGCCGTCCTTAAACCCCGACTTATGGGCGCAGCTGTTAGAGCTGTATGAAAAGCACACGGTACAAATCGTTTGGGTCAAGGGTCACGCCGGCCACCCCGAGAACGAGCGCTGCGACGCTTTGGCCACCGCCTATTATCTGCAATTAAATAAGTAAAATAAAAAACCACAAAAACATATATTTTTTTATGGTTTTTTTATGGTATGATATAGGTGTAATTTGCAAAGGAGGAATTTGTAAATGGAGCTTTCAAATTTTTATCAAGAGGTAAAAACCGGCTGTACCCCTCCGGTAAAACAATTAAAAAAGTTAGGCACCGTAAAAATCGGTGTGGTAGAAACCACCCCCGTGGTGTGGCAAGGCGAGCTTTTGCGCTTTGAGTGGGTGCGCAACAGCAGATGGTGCCATATTGACAGCATTGCCCGCGAGGTTGGCTGCTTTCATTTTGTAAATATGGCCAACGAGGAGCCTACCGCCGAGTTTGCCCAGGACCACTCCTTTGGCAGCTGCATTGTGGCCGACGACACTATGTTTGTTGTGGGCACCCGCGGCCCCGGTGGCGGCAACGTTTTAGATATGTTCTGGTCGAAGGACCTCGAAAATTGGGAAGAAAAACGGGATGCCATTGTTTTTTCTGAGGAACTACACGTGTACAATACCTCCATTTGCAAGGGCCCCAACGGCTACGTTATGGCCATAGAGCTGGGCGCCGAAGGCAGGTCGCACCCCATTGTGGGTCACGGCTTTACCAACGTGTTTGCCGTATCTAAAGACCTTAAAAATTGGGAGCTTTTAGATATGTACAAATACCTGTACGACCCCACCCGCTACACCGCCTGCCCGGTCATTCGCTATGTTGACGGGTATTATTACATCATCAATTTAGAGCGTATGCCCGGCCACCGCTGGGTGCCCTATATTGTTCGCACCCCCGATTTAGAGCATTACCAATTGGGTATGCGCAACCCCGTTATGTTTTTTGACGACCAAGACAAAATGCTCTACCACCCCGAGCGGTTTTCTGAGGAGGACAAAGAAACCATCCGCAACGCGGTAGACTGTAACAACAGTGACGTGGATTTTTGCGACTACAACGGCAAAACCGTCATTTTGTACAGTTGGGGCAACCAGGGCGGTGCCGAATATCTGGCCTTGGCCGAGTACGACGGCACCAGCGAGGAATTTGTAAAATCCTTTTTTACCGACTAAACGCAAAATAAAAGCAAAAGGACAGAGAATTTTTACGTTCTCTGTCTTTTTTTATCCATAAATTATTCTAAACCAAAGCCTCCCTTGCCTTAAAGGGAGGGGGACCGCCGCATTAGCGGTGGTGGAGGGATACTACGAACATACAGCACGTGTTTTGCTGAATCCCCCAGTCAAAACCTACGGTTTTGCCAGCCCCCTTTAGGCAAGGGGGCCGTTGGTTTTATCCAGCCCAATATCTACTGTAGGGGAGGGGTCAGCCCTCCCGTGAGTAAGCTGCAAATACAAAAAACGGGAGGCGAAACGCCTCCCCTACAATGCGGTTTGTAAACCTGCGTAGGGCGGGGGTTTACCTCCCGCCGTAAGGAGTGTCCCGCGGGGCGTCGTGCGCCTCCCCTGCGATAATCCCAACGCCTTCTTTTTTTATTTTTTTGGGTTTTGGGTACGGCCGGTAAGATAATCTAAGCTGGTTTGGTAAAATTCTGCCAGCTGCATTAAAAGGTCTAAAGGAATCTGTCGTTCCCCGCGCTCGTACTTGGAATATAAGGATTGGTCACAGTGTAGCATTGCGGCAATTTGCTTTTGGGTTAAATCCCGATCCTCCCGCAGATCACGAATTCTTAATTGCATAACATCACCGATACTACTATACCCAAGGACAATGTGTCCTATTGACAAAAAGGACGATATGTCCTAAAATAGAAAAAACCCACAAAAATCTGTGGGCGCAAGCGATTCTATTTTGCTTTTGGGTAGGGCTCTTTTTGGTCGGTGCGGCCGGCAAGGTAATCCATACTGGTGTTTAGAGCGTCGGCAATCCGTTTGCATTGTTCAAAGGTAAAATGGCGGGTGCCTTTTTCTATTTTAGAATAGTCACTCTGGTCTATCCCGGTAAGCATTTGCATTTTAATTTGTGTAAAACCGCGTTCTTTACGCAGCTCTTTCAGCCTATTCATTTTATCACCCAAATATATTATGGCAAAATGACCTATTGACATTAGGGTGAAATTGACCTATTATTAATCAGAAAGGTGTGATTTTTGGTATGCGTGAGAGGACCGCTGTGTTTATTGGGCACCGAGAGTGCTACGAGGTATCCTCAGAAAAGCTCCGTCAAGCCATAGAAGCCTGCATACATCAAGACATTACCGTCTTTTTAAGCGGTGGGCAGGGGCAGTTCGACCGAATGAGTGCAAGCGCGGTGCACCAATTAAAATCCACTTACCCGTTTATACAAAACCACCTGGTGATTCCTTATTTGAATTTTCGGGTGTTTAACAAAGAACTGTTTGATCAGATTATATATCCCGAGGGGTTGGAAAAATACCATTATAAAGCCGCCATTGGCCGACGTAACCGTTATATGGTAGAGCAGGCCGCCGTGGCGATTTGTTACGTGCAGTACCCCTTTGGCGGTGCAGCCGATACGTATAAATACGCCACCGCCCAAAACGTAAAGTGTATTCATTTGTTGTAGGGCCCCGCTTGCGGTGGATGAGGTGGTAATTCGCCTACGAAATGCATAAATGCATACCCTACAAAGCAACAAAAAAGAGAAGGCAAAGGGGTGTACTCTAAAGCATAGTGATTAAAAAAGCAGAAACGAAATTCGTTTCTGCTTTTGTTATATAAGGCTTTAGGATATCCTAAGGAGTTGGAAAACGTGCCGTACGTTTTCCCTGCTTGCTACGGTATAAGACATTATTTTCTAAACACAAATAAATATTCATGTGCTATTAACAAAAAGTTATACTTCACACTATTTGTTTTCCAATATCCAGTAGCCTTGCAGTTATGCTGTTCTTTAATAATTAGTTCTTTCAGTTTGAAGCCTGCTTCTTCAAAGATTCTCATAACATCAAAAGACATGGGTATCATATGACCGTTTTTGCGTGTATCACCCATAAGAACTGCGCAGAACCTATCCTTTTTAAGAACTCTATAACTTTCAGCAGCCACCTTTTTCATTTCCTCAAGGAATTCTTTAATCTTAAGCAAAGATAAATCTCCAGGTATAGCCTCGCTGTATTTGATAATATCTGCATACGGCGGATGTGTGCAAATCAAATCAATGCTGTTATCCGGCATAAAGTCGAGATTCCTTGCATCGCCTTTATGAAGATATACTTTACCGTTTGCACCTTCGTGTTCAAACGCAGTTTTCTCTTTGCAACGAGCAAGAGCTACATCATTTATATCCACGCCAATAACATTTCGGTTTCCCTTTTCGCTATTAAAATCGGAAGCGCTTTAATGATTTGCGGATAATCTATAAAAAGCTTTTGAAAGTCATTTTCTATATTTTTTGAGCCGATAAGGGAATTCAAAATATTTAATTCAACCTTAATATTTTCCACATTTCTATAAACTTTGTCAAAATCGGTATAATATTTATAATCGGCTATGTTTTCTTTAAAATTCAAAAACCATTCATCAAAATTCCTTTTCATATAGATTCTCCTTAAAAATTACTAATAAGCAATTCTTTGATTTTTCCTCTTGCTTCACTGTTACAATTAATCGATCGTGTTGCTTCTACTCGTTTGATTTTATGAGCAGAGTAGATATTATCAAAAAAATCATCTTCGGTATTTGAGTTCTTTGGATCAGAGTTGCTAATCAAAACTTTAGCGCCTTTCTTGTGCATATCATCAACAAAATGTGCAAGCTCAATTTGCTCTGCATCATTAAACAAATTCTCGGTATATGCAGTAAAACTTGATGTATCAGTTATTGGCCTGTATGGCGGATCAAAATATACAAATGTATTTTCATCAATGAAATTTGCAGATTCCCTATAGTCGCCACAAACGATAGTAACCTTCTGCAGTTTTTCAGACACCGCACGAAGATTTTTTTCGTCACAAATTAAAGGATTCTTATATGCTCCCATAGGAACATTGAAGAGTCCTTTTTTATTTACCCTAAACAACCCGTTAAAGCAGGTTTTGTTTAAAAAAATCATCAGAGCCGCTTTTTCAATATTTATGTTCTTGTTTCCATTAACCTTTAAATCGTTAAAACGCTGGCGTTTTTCGTTATAATAGCTTTTTCTGCTATCGGTATCCAAAGGAATAAATTCATTTTGCGTTTTATAGAGCATCGTAATTAATGCATCGATGTCATCACGAATGATACGGTAAGTGTTGATAAGTTCGGTGCTAATATCGCTGATGTAAATCTCTTTTAAATCGTATTTGTTAAGAATATCAAACAAAACTGCACCGCCACCAACAAAAGGCTCCGCATATTTTGTAATGCCACCTATAGAAAAAGGGTAATAATGCTCGATTTCTTTTAAAAGCTGACCTTTTCCGCCTGCCCATTTCAAAAAGGGTTTAACAGCCTTTTCTTCGTTATCAATATATCTGCGGCTACGTGCATCTTCCGGCTTTTGGGCATCGATAGGAATAATCCACATATTGCCCAACATTGCAACGTCTGCTATACGATTTTCCTTACATAAGGTTAAAACTCGTCTATGAGATATATTCCATTTTTCGGCGGCCTCATTTGCAGTCATATATGCCAACATTTTAGATCACTTCCTTATATGTATGATTATATTCCAGGTTTGGAACAAATGCAATACCAAAATATAAAAAAGATGATTTATCGTAATGATAAACCATCTTTTTATTTTTTTACTAACCCAACGCGGGCTCGGGGACTTCTTTGCCGTCTACCAGGTTTTGGGCGTACTCTAAAATAGAGGTTACCCGGACCTTGGGAATGGTGCCCATAACCGCGCCGTTAACCGTTACTAAGCACATACGGTTGCTGTGCTCGGTAAAGGTGACGGTGCTGTCGGCCTTGCCGTTGTTAAATTTGGTTTTAATGGTTAATACCACGTCGCCGCCGGCCGCGTCAGAGGTAAACTCCTGCACACCCATAGCCAGCACGTTGCGGTAGAACACCTTAAAGATGTTGGGGCTCTTCTTTTGGCCCTCGTGCAACACCGTCAGCTCGTCCTCTTCGTTAAACGAGGGGTTAAACGTAAATTCCTTGCCGCCGCCGGTAAATTGAATGGACGACAAGGTGTCAATCCCTTCAAAGTAGAAGCGGGCGTTTAAATAGGTGCGCTCGGTGGCCGTTACAAAGGGCAGCGCGTCGGCCGACACCTTGTAAACGGCGTTTACGCCGTCTAACAGAATGGCGTAATAGTCCTCTACCAAATTGCCTACCGAGATTTTTATCTCAAAATCGCCAATTTTGGCCTGCATAACCACCGCGGGGGTGTCTAACCCGTATTGGGTTTTTAAGGCGGGGGTTAAGGTGTAGGCAAACATACCCGATGCGGTTAAATCTTGGGTAAAGGTGGCCAAAAGCGTTTTTACAGGGTCGTCGTTGGCGCCACGCAGCACGGGTTGGGTAACCAGATACGAAAGGCCAAGCACGTTTTCGGGGTTGGTTTCTAACCGAATGGGTTTGGCAAAGTTTTTGCCCGAAAGGGTAATATAGTCAAACCTTAAAAGCTCGCCGTCGGTAAAATACTCGGGGGCCTTGCTTGCGGTTAGGGCCGAGAAAACCTTGGTGTTGGCAAACTCGGTGGATTTACCGGTTAAGGGGGTCACGTAGCTTTCGTTAATGATATACACCGCGTCGTCGCCCAGCTTGGCGTAGTAGCCGGTGCTGTCGGCCGAGGTTTTGCCCACCGTAAGGGTGTAGCTTTTGCTGCTGTCTGTGCAGGTGACCTTCAGCACCGCGGTGGGGTCGGCAAAGCCAAACTCGCCGCTGGTAGAGTTCATTTTGCGAATGGCCTCAATTTTGGTGCAGTCCCCCACGAAAGAGAGAATACTGCCGGAGGTGGTTAAGGTGGGGTCAATGCCCTCTACCTGCCATACGGTGGTGGTTGTGGCCGACGAGGTAGAAGAAGAGGTAGCCTCTTGCTTAGAAAAAACGGTAAAAGCATCGTTTTTGTTTTTTAACTCTATCTTCTCAACCTCAGAGTCCTTTAAATCTACCAGGGTAATGCCCAAAAGGTCGGTGTAAGACGAGGTACCGTCGGGCTCCTCCTGGGGCAAAAAGCGGGCTACGGCAAAAATGGCGCCGGCCAAAACCGCCAGGCTTAGCACGCAGGCCACCAAAGTAACCACACGGCGGCGGGTACCGGTATTGCGGGGCGGCTTTTTGTCGGTATACTCCCGTTTTACAAAAAGGGTAGACCCTTCTTCAGAGAAGGCTGCCTCTTCTATAGGGGTGGTGGGCAGCTCCTCTAAGGGTTGGTTTTGATTGTTTTGTTGCTCGCTCATCTGGACCTCCTTCTGATCCAAACCAGGATGCCGGCGGCAATTAAAACTAAGGGCAGGGCCGCAACGAATACCACAAATACGGTGTTTACAGCGGCTTGGGTTACCGATTCGGCAAAGGAGTCGGTAGAAATGGTCTTGGATACAAAGGAAACGCTATCGCCTGCATCAAAGCAGGTGTTTAATAAGGTAACGGTTAAATCTAAGTTACCAATGGTAGATTGGTTGGCGTATTGGTTGTTTACAAAGGTTACGCTGGCAAAGGCCGCCACGTAAGAGGTAACGGTTTCGTTCTTGTCGGCGCAAATAATGGCGGCGGGGTAGCTTTTGGCGGTAGAAGCATCGGGCTTCCAGCTGTCGCCTGCGTTAGAGGGGCGAACCACAACGGTGTTGCTGGTAGAAACCAAAACGCCGGTGGTGCGGCTGCCGTACTCTTCAAAGCCTTGGGCCATGGGCAGGTTGCCCTGGGCCAAATAGCCTACGTTGCTCGAGCCGTTTATACCCTTGGTGTAGTCAGAGCCCTCGTTGGCTAAGGCAATAAAGGTGGCGTCGTCGGGCATAGCGTAGTTGGCGTTGGTTTCGTACAATACGCCGTCGCTGTACTGAATACCCCACTCACCCAAAAAGGCCTCTAAGTTGGGCAGGTCGGGAGAGGCGTGGCTGGCAAAATACAGCAGCATTTTGCCCCGCTTGCCGCCGTTGTCTAAAAATTTGGAAATTACGTCTAATTCTTCGTTGCTGAAGTCCTTGGTGGGGGCGGCAATAATCATACCGTCTAAATCCTCGGGCAGACCGGTAATCATAGAGGTGCCCAGGTCAATCAGCTCGTAGTTGCCGGCCAACAAAGCGTCCGACAAATAAGCAACGTCGTCTACGTTGCAATGGCTGGTGGGAATACCCATTTTTACAATGCGCTCGCTGGTGGCAAAGTAAATGGCGTTGGTTAAGGCGGTTTCTAAATTCGAGCCGCCAATGCCGTAGGAGCCCAAGCCCATAGAGGCGTAGCCGCTTTCGTCGGTTAAATTGTAAATATCCGAGAAGGATACTCTTTTATACCGGTTTACCGGATTGCCGTTCACCACAAAGGAGGAGGCAACCAGCAAATCGCCGTAGCTTACGCCCTGCTCGGTAAATAGGGCCTGAATATCCCCATTTTCCGACGAGGACATATCCACAAACTCAACGGTAATGTTTTTGTTGTGCTTGGGATACTCGTCTAACAGGGTCAGGGTTTGCTCGTAGTACTTGCCGGTGCTGTCTTGCACCGAGTAGTAATACTCAGCGTATTGGGACAAATACCCCTGCTCGTACTCCTCGCGGGTGGCGCAAACGTAAATGGTAACCGGCTTGGCTATACCCTTTAAATACTCGGCGTTTTGGGTGCTGATAGAGTTGATTTTATCCCCCGAAAAGTCAATGGTCAAGGGGAAGCGGGCCGAAAGGGACGTGGTTAAAACGTTTACCAAAATAACGGCCACGATAAACAGCGCGGTAATGGCGGTGGTGTAGGCACCCCGCTTTAAAGCAAAGCTGCTGCGCAGGGTTTCGGCCTTGTCGCCGGATTTTTTAAACAGTTTCATAATCTACCGCACCTCCTTTATGCCCAACGCTTTTTATCAAGAATGCGCACCGTTAAGAATAGGAAAATGGCGGCAAACCCAACAAAAAACAGCACGTTTGCGTAATCGAACACGCCCGCAACAAAGGTATTGTAGCGGCCGCTGATGGATAACCACTCGGTAACTTTTTTTACAAAGTCTAAATTAACCAGCGAAGCAAAGGTGTCCATCATCATAATAAACAGCGAAAGCGCAAAGCTGCCAATGGCGGCAACCATTTGGCTCTCGGTTAGCGACGAGATAAAAATGCCGGCGGCAATCATAGCGCTGCCAAACAGCAAAATACCAACCACGTTGCCAAAATAGATCAGCCAGTCGGGGGTTAAATACATCGAGAAAATCAGCTGAAATACCAGCGTGGGGGCAAAGCCCAAAGCAAAAACGCTTAACGCGGCAAAAAACTTGCCCATTACAATGCCCGTCAGGCTTACCGGTGCGGTAAGCAGGGCTTGGTCTACCTTTTGGCGACGGTCTTCACTCATGGTGCGCATGGTAATAATGGGCACCACAAACAGCACGATGTTAAACATCTGAGCAAATACAAAGGTAATGTCGGCTATACCGTACATATAAACGTACGAGAAGAATAAACCCGAGAATAAGAAGAATACGGCCAAAATTACGTACCCAATGGGGGAGGTAAAGTAGTTTTTAAATTCCCGTTTAAAAATAGCACCCATTATGCATCGGCCTCCTCATCTTTTGTAGCTTCGGCAGGGGCGGGGCCCATAGCCTCGTCGGCCAAGGCTTCGGCGGCTTGGCGCTCCTCGGCGGTGGCTGCCGACTTGTTGGCCTTTAAGGCAAAGTCCATATCCTGCTCGGTTAATTGTAAGAAGATTTGCTCTAAGGTCAGCTCGTTGGATTTCATCATCAAAACGCCGTACTTGCGCTCGCTTAGGCGGGCAAAAATGGCAGCGCGAACGTCCTCACCCTCGTTTGGCAATACGCGGTAGTCGGCCGAGCCGGTTTCGCGTTGGCCAAGGCACTCTACCTCTGCCACGCCCCGTACCGATGCCAAGGCCTTTTGCACCTCGGTCTTGGGGCCCACAACCCGCAGCAGCAGCGAGTGGTCGTCGCTCATAGCCTTAGACAAATTCTCGGTGGTGTCGTCGGCAATCAGGCGACCCTTGTTGATGATAATGATTCGCTTACAAACCGCTTGAATTTCGGTTAATATATGGCTGCTTAAAATAACGGTGTGGTGCTTGCCCAGCTGGGTAATTAACGAGCGGATTTCAATAATCTGCTTGGGGTCTAAGCCAACGGTGGGCTCGTCTAAAATCAAAACGTCGGGGTTGCCAACCAGGGCCTGGGCAATGCCCACGCGCTGACGGTAGCCCTTAGACAGGTTTTTAATCAGACGGTGCTGCACGTCGTCGATTTTTACCAGACGGCAAATTTCGTCTAAGTGGGGGGCCTCCGGCAGGTCTACCTTTTTTAAGCCGTATACAAAGTGTAAATATTCCCGCACCGTCATATCTAAATACAAGGGGGGAATCTCCGGCAGGTAGCCAATGCGCTTTTTGGCCTCTTTGGGATTCTCTAAAATATCGTAACCGTCAATTTTAGCAGAACCGGTGGTGGGGGACAAATATCCCGTAAGAATATTCATAATGGTGGATTTGCCCGCGCCGTTGGGGCCTAAAAATCCAATAATCTCGCCATCGCGAATGGTAAAGTCTACGTTGCGCACGGCAATGTGCTTCCCGTATTTTTTAGAAAGCCCGCTGACTTCAATCATAAATGGTCCTCCGTTCAAGTGGTTTTAAAATAAAAAAGTTTACACCAAATTCAGTTTACCAAACAAAGTTGGTGTATTTGTAACCAAAATATAAACAATACCCTAAGCAAACATAAAAGCGCCAAAATTATGCCGTTTTAGGCAGGTTTGGATGATTTGTGTTTGCTTCTAATACAGAATTTGCCCACTATGAATATATCACAGTGGGCAAACGGGGTTACAGTTTATTCAACTATTTTTTACCCTTTTTCTTGGCAAAATGCTTGGCAGCGTAGGCGTGCCAGTGTACCCACAGCGGCGAAGCCAGCAGTACCGACGAGTAAGAACCCGAGATAATACCCACCGCCATAGGAATGGCGAAGGTGCGCAGCGAGGTCAAGCCGAACAGCTCGGCCACCACGGCAACGGTAACAACGGCAACCAGGGTAACCACCGAGGTGGTAATGGTACGGCCTAAGGTTTGGTTTACGCTCTGGTTTACCAACTCACCCTTAGACAGCGCCGGGTACAAGCGTTGATTTTCGCGGATACGGTCGTAAATAACGATGGTATCGTTCAGCGAGTAACCAAAAATGGTTAACACAACGGCAATAAAGTTAGAGTCAATCTCTAAGCGGAAGATTACGGTAAATACGAAGGTAATCAAAATGTCGTGCAGCAGGGCAATTAAAGCGGTAACACCGGCCGAAACACCGCCGATTTTGCGGAACCGCAGGCCAATGTACACAACTACCAAAATACCGGCAATGGCGGTGGCAAAAATACTCTTGGCAAAAAAGCTGCCGGCAATCGAGGGGTTTACCGAGTTAGAGTCACCCAGCGCAACGGCTTGGTTGGGGTACTTTTCCTGCAGCGACTTGGTAACCTTTTGCTGCAGCTCGGTGGACAGCGATTCGTCGGCCGTTAACGAAACCACCAGCTTGGCCGAGCCGCCGGTAATGTCGGTGCTCTCGGTTACGGTAACGGTTTGGCCCAGCGCCGCCTCAATGGTGGCCTTGGCCTCGTCTAAAGCGATCTCACCGGTGTAGGTGTAGGTAAAGCGGGAGCCGCCTTTAAAGTTAATGTCTAACTTAACACCGAAAATCACCGATACTAAAATGCCCAAAACAATAATGGCAACCGAGAACCAGGCAAAAATCTTAAAGTTCTTTACAAAGTTAAAATTGGTCTGCTTAAGCATTTTTGGCACCTCCGTACAACCAGGGTTTACGCAGGCCCTTAAAGCCCGACACGCTCTTAAGCATCAGCTTGGTGGCGGTTACACCCATAATAAAGTTGAAGATAACACCGGTTAACAGCGTAAAGCCAAAGGAGTAGATAGAACCGGTTACAGAGGAGCTGAACAAGCTCATAACGGGGGATAAGATTTTGTACATTAAGCTGTCGGGGGTACCAAAGGCGCCCATCAAAATCAGCGATACGATAACAACCGTTACGTTACCGTCTAAAATGGCGCTCCAGCCGCTTTCAAAGCCGGCGTCAATAGCGCCGTCGATGGTTTTGCCCTTTTGGAACTCCTCGCGGATACGCTCGGCGGTAATAACGTTGGCGTCAACACCCATACCAATCGAAAGAATAATACCGGCAATACCGGGGATGGTTAAGGTAAAGCTGGGAATAGCGCTGAAGAAGCCCGAAACGCAGGCGATCATACCGGCAACCTGACCCAGCAGAGCAATGCTGGCAATCACACCGGGTAAGCGGTAGCGTAAAATCATAATTACGCAAACCAGAGCAAAGGCTACAATACCGGCAATTAACATAACGGTTAAAGCCTCAGAGCCTAAGGTGGGGCTGATGATTTGCAGCTTGGAATCGTCAACGTTTAAAGCAAAGGGCAGCGCACCGGCGTTGATTTTGTTGGCAAGGTCGGTGGCCTCTTCGGCGCTGGTCATACCGGTAATGTAAGCCTCACCGGTGGTAATGGCCTCGTTCACCGTGGGGCAGGAAATCATAGTGTCGTCCATCCAAATGGATATGTACTTGCCCACGTTGGCAGCGGTAGAGGTTGCAAACTTAGAGGTACCTGCAGCGGTAAGCTTTAAGTTAACGATGTACTCGCCGGTTTCGGGGTTTACGCCGGCGGCAGCGCCGTCAATGTCGGTCTTGCCCGAAAGAATCGGCGTAGCGTTCTCGCCCTTGGTGGAGCCCTCGTAGAACTCCAGCAGAGCGGTTTCGCCCAGCTCGCTTACGGCCTCGGCGGGGTCAAAGCTGGACTCGCCCGATTGCCAGGGGAAGCGTACGATAATATATTTATTGTCGTAATCGGTGTAAACCTCGCTGTCGGTAATGTTTTGGTCCAACAAACGGGTGTCAATAATCTCTTTTGCGGCGTCCATATCCTCACGGGTAATAGACTCGGTGGTGATGTCGGGGGTAAAGATTGCCTCTACACCGCCCTGGATATCAATACCCCAGCGGATATCGGTAGCGCCCTTGGCGTAGATGGTGCGGGTATCACCAAAGTAGTTGGAAATGCCGAAAAATGATGCATAAGTAAATGTAAGGATAATTACAAGTACTATGAAAAATATCGGCTTGCCGATGCGTTTTTTCATTCGTAGAAACCTCCAGAATTCGACCCGGCAAAAACTTACCGGAACACTTATTGTAACAGGACGAGCCTATAAGTAAGATTATATAAGTTTTTGGCCGTTAAGTCAATAAATTTATGCAAAATTTGCAATTTATTTCGCTAAAAGATGCTCCAGCGCGGCATATTTTAATGCAACGCACAACAGGGTGGTAGCCGACCGTAATTCCTCCACCGCGGGGTACGAGGGAGCAATGCGGATGTTGCTGTCGGCTAAGTCCTTACCGTAGGGGTAGGTGGCGCCGGCGCCGGTTAATACCAAGCCGGCCTGGCGGCAAAGCTCTACGGCGCGTTTGGCAGTGCCCGGCAGGGTAAACAGACTGATAAAGTAGCCGCCCTTGGGCTTGCTCCAGCGGGCAATGCCGGTATCGGCAATAGACTCTAACCCCTGCAGCACAACGGCAAACTTGGGGCGTAGCACCGCGGCGTGGTGGCGCATGTGGGCATTAAGGTCGTCGATATTTTTAAAGCAGCGGGCGTGGCGCAGTTGATTCAACTTGTCCGGCCCGATGGTCTGAAAGCCCATACGGCCTTTAAGCTCGGCCACGTTGGCAGGGCTGGCAGCCTCGGCGGCTACACCGGCGCCGGGGAAGGTGATTTTTGAGGTAGAGGTAAAAATAAGCACCATATCCTCATTGCCCTGCTTTTTGCACTCATCGTAAATGTTCAGCAGTGTGTCGCCCGGCTCTTCTAAGTGGTGAATCACGTAGGCGTTGTCCCAAAAAATGCGAAAATCCTTTGCCGCAGGCTTTAAGGCGGCCAATTGGCGCACCACGTCGTCGCTGTAGGTGATGCCGTTGGGGTTGGCGTATTTCGGCACACACCACATACCCTTAACGCTTTCGTCCTTTATCAGCTGGCGTACCACGTCCATATCGGGGCCATCGTCTTTAAGCTCTACGGGAATCATCTCAATGCCGAAATGCTCGCAAATCATAAAATGACGGTCGTACCCGGGGGCGGGGCAAATAAATTTAACCCCCTTTTGCAGCAGCCAGGGTTGGCCGCCGCCAAAGCCGTGGGTCATGGCCTGGGCTACGGTGTCGTACATCATATTTAACGAGGAGTTGCCGCCCACGATGATTTGCTCGGGGGCTACCTCTAAAATTTGAGAGAATAGGTTTTTAAGCTCGGGCAAGCCGTCTAACCCGCCATAGTTGCGGCAGTCTACGCCCGTTTCGTTTTTATAGCCCGACATATGAGAGATAGAATCAAACATCTGCCAGCTTAGGTCCATTTGGTCAGACCCGGGCTTACCCCGGGACATATCTAACGATAAACCGCGGGCTTTTATAGCCTCGTACTCAGCCTTTACCGCATCAAAGGCGGCCTGCAGGGCGGGGCGGTCCATATCGGTGTATTTTGCCATAGTATATGCCTCCAATATATTTTAACTTATATATTATAATATGTAGACTACCTAATTTCAAGCAAAATTTTTCGCAGTTTTTCACAGCTCAAGGGGCAAAAAAGGAGAGAATTGGGGAGATACACACTATATTGTGGATAAATTGGAATTTTTGTGCAAAAGTATACATTTTGTACTTGACAGGATTGCAGTCAGGTACTAAAATAAATATGATGCGAATAGTGTTGGTTGGCTTTTGGCGGGCCACCGGCAGTATCTGAATGTGCGTCGGGGCGGACACGCGGCCCTTTTATAACAACAGCGGTTTATTATATAAGGAGGTGCATTTTATATGCCCGAAGGAATTGTATTGTACGTTATCTTTGCGGTAGTGGCCTTGGTAATCGGCATCATTTGTTTTATAGCCGGCTCGGCCCACCGTAAAAAAGTGGCCGAGGCCCAAATCGGCTCTGCCGAGACCGAAGCAAAGCGTATTTTAAGCGATGCGATGAAAACAGCCGAAGCCAAGAAGAAGGAAATGGTATTAGAGGCTATGGACGAGATCCATCGGATGCGTACCGAGGCCGACAAGGAGAACCGCGAGCGCCGCAGCGAAATTCAGCGGCAAGAACGCAGGTTACAACAAAAAGAAGAAACCTTAGACAAAAAGTTAGACAACTTAGAGGTAAAGGAAGAAAAAATCCAAGCCCGTCAAAAAGAGGTTGAGCAAAAGTTAGAAGAGGTTGAGCAGTTAAAGCGCAGCCAATTCGAGGTGTTAGAGAAAATTTCCGGCTTTACCGCCGAGCAAGCCAAAGCACAGCTGCTGCAGCAGTTAGACGGTGAGCTGGCCCACGAAAAGGCCGCCCGTGTGCTTGACTTTGAGCAGCAGTATAAAGACGAGGTTGACCAGCGCGCCCGCAATATGATCTCGCAGGCCATTCAGCGCTGCGCTGCCGACCATTCGTCTGAGGCTACGGTATCCGTAGTGCCGTTGCCCACCGACGAAATGAAGGGCCGCATCATCGGCCGCGAGGGTCGCAACATCCGCGCATTAGACACGGCCACCGGTGTAGATTTGATTATTGACGACACCCCCGAGGCCATTACCCTGTCCAGCTTTGACCCTGTGCGCCGCGAAATTGCCCGCCTGTCGCTGGAGAAGTTAATTGTCGACGGCCGTATTCACCCCGCCCGCATTGAAGAAACGGTAGAACGCGCCACCGCCGAGGTGGAGCGCACCATTAAGCAAGAGGGCGAGCGCGCCGCCTTAGACGCCGGCGTGCCCAACATTCACCCCGAGCTGGTTCGCCTGCTGGGTCGGTTACGCTACCGCACCAGCTATGGCCAAAACGTGTTAAAGCACTCTTTAGAGGTTTGCTACCTGGCAGGCTTAATGGCCGCCGAGCTGGGCGAGGACGTTACCTTAGCCCGCCGCGCAGGCTTGCTGCACGACATTGGTAAGGCCTTAGACCACGAGCAAGAGGGCTCCCACATTAAATTGGGTGTTGACGTTGCCAAAAAGTATAAAGAGAATGAGGCGGTTATCCACGCCATTCACGCTCACCACGGTGACGTAGAGGCCAAAACCGTTATTGCATTTTTGGTGCAGGCGGCAGACGCCATCTCGGCCGCACGTCCCGGTGCACGGCGCGAGAACATTGAAAGCTACATCAAGCGGTTAGAGAAGCTGGAAGAAATCGCCAATTCCTTCCAAGGGGTAGAAAAGTCCTTTGCTATCCAGGCCGGCCGCGAGATTCGCATTATGATTAAGCCCGAGGTAATCAGCGAAGACCAAATGGTGCTGGTGGCCCACGATATTGTAAAACGCATTGAGAGCGATTTGGAATATCCCGGTCAAATCAAGGTAAATTTAATCCGCGAGAACCGCGTAATCGACTACGCAAAATAAAATCAAAACCCACTGCTTTGAGCGGTGGGTTTTTGTTGTATAACGAAAACGCAGCGAACCGTCGCGTGGTTCAAAAGAGCTTTAGCGATG